>JBDTMW010000061.1:0-10106 GCA_039934065.1 Actinomycetota bacterium
GGCCGAGCACGTACCGGGAGAAGCCCAGGCAGGCGACCGAGATGATCATGGCGGCGACGTTGAACACCACGAACAGCCCCAGCTCGTGGTGGGCAGGCCGGTTGCGACGGTGCCGGAAGGTCCACAGCCGGTTGCCGAGCCACGCCACCAGCGTCGCCAGCGACGCCGAGATGATCCGGGCTGTGAGAGGTTTGTCGTGCAATATGCCTACGGTGTTCCCTTCACCGAGCATCCCCAGCAGGTGCGGCCCGAAAACCAGGAGGTTGTAGCCCCCCAGGTCGATCACGAACGCCACCGCGCCGACCATGCCGAACTTGAGCATCTCCCGGACCAGGACGTCAATGGCCCCGCGGGCGCGGTCGAGCAGTCGAGGGCGGTCTGTCGGCACGGTGCGAGCCTAGCCTCGCCCGCGTAACTACCGCTCGCCCGGATATGATCCGGTTCGTGACACCCCCGCAACGCGCCCCGGGAGGGTTCCCCGTCGTCGGCATCATCGGTGGTGGCCAGCTCGCCCGGATGTGCCAGCCGCCGTCGGTCGGGCTGTCGGTCACGCTGTCGGTTCTGGCGGAGTCAGCGGACGCTTCTGCCGCTCTGGTCGTCCCCTTCTCTCCCGTAGGCGACCACAAGGACGTCGAGGCCGTTCGCGCCTTCGCGAGGGAGTGCGACGTGGTCACCTTCGACCACGAGCATGTGCCGGCTGAGGTCTTGTCGGCCCTCGAGGCAGACGGCGTCGTCCTGCATCCCTCGCCGGCGGCCCTCGTTTTCGCCCAGGACAAGCTCGCGATGCGTCGACGGCTCACCGACATCGGCGTGGCCTGCCCACGCTGGGCACAGGTGAGCGACCCCGCCTCGTTGCAGGCCTTTGGCGACGACGTGGGCTGGCCCGTTGTTGTCAAGACACCGCGGGGCGGGTATGACGGCAAGGGGGTTCGCGTGGTCGGCTCCACGCAGGAGGTGGGCGACTGGTTCGCGGACGTCGACCGTGACGTCGTCCGGGGCAGCGGGTTGCTTGTCGACGGGCTCTTGGCCGAGGAGAAGGTTGACTTCGTCCGGGAGCTGGCCGTGTTGATCGCCCGTAGCCCCTCCGGCCAGGCGGCCGCATGGCAGATCGTGGAGACCGTCCAGACCGACAGCATCTGCACCCAGGTCCTGGCACCCGCTCCGGACCTCGACCCCCAGCTGGCGGCGGTCGCCACCGAGGCGGGTCTGCGCATTGCCGGAGAGCTCGACGTCACGGGCGTGATGGCAGTGGAGATCTTCGAGGTGAGGCACGCGCAGACCGGCCACCCGACATACGTGGTGAACGAGCTCGCAATGCGGCCGCACAACAGCGGTCACTGGAGCATCGACGGTGCGGTGACCAGCCAGTTCGAACAGCATCTGCGCGCGGTGCTCGATCTGCCGCTGGGGGATACCAGTCCCCGGTCGCCCTGGACGGTCATGGGCAATGTGCTGGGTGGGGACTACAGCGAGCTGTATCCGGCATATCGTCACCTCATGGCGCGTGACCCCGGACTCAAGATTCACCTGTACGGCAAGGGCGTCCGGCCTGGCCGCAAGATCGGGCACGTCAACGTCAGCGGGAGTGACCTCGAAGGGTTGAGGGCGCGTGCCACCCATGCGAGCAACTATCTGCAGGGAGTGGAGACCGAATGAGCGAGTTGGTTAAGTCGGGGCCATGGGTGGGGCTTGTGATGGGCAGTGACAGTGACTGGCCGGTGATGGAAGCAGCAGCAAAAGTCCTGGAAGAGTTCGAGGTCGGCTACGAGGCTGATGTCATCTCAGCCCATCGGATGCCCGAAGAGATGATCGCCTACGGACAGAGCGCAGCCGGGCGTGGCCTGCGGGTGATCATCGCCGGGGCAGGGGGGGCGGCGCACCTGCCCGGGATGCTGGCGTCGGTCACGCCGCTGCCGGTCATCGGCGTACCGGTGCCACTGAAGTACCTCGACGGGATGGACTCGCTGCTGTCCATCGTGCAGATGCCCGCAGGAATCCCTGTGGCGACCGTCTCGGTCGGGGGCGCACGCAACGCCGGCTTGCTGGCGGTGCGGATACTCGCCGCGGGAGGCGACAGCGACGCTGCTGTCCTGCGTTCGAAAATGGTTGCGTTCCAAGGGGAACTTCGCGATCAGGCTCATGAAAAGGGCGAGAGGCTGCGGGCCCGACGCGCACACCCGACCAGCCTGGGGATGCCCCCAGCTGACTGACCTGTGTGGTCCGGCGACCCGGCTCAGAGCTTCGGGTACTCCATCATCGGGCAGGTGTCCATCACGACGTCCAGGCCTGCGTCGATAGCCCGTTGCGCCGCGTCCTCGTCGATCACCCCGAGCTGGAGCCAGACGGCCTCGATGCCCAGTCGTTCCTTGTTGACGATCGCCTCATCCACGATCGCGCCGACATGCCGGGAGTTGACGAAACAGTCCACGACGGCGACGACGGTGCCGTCAGGGATCTGGCTCAGGGAGGGGTAGCCGGGCTCGCCCCATACCTCTTCGGCACGCGAGTGCACAGGGATGATCCGATGCCCCAGAGCCTCGTTCATCCAGCGGGCAACGCCGTAGGCCGTCCTCGCGACATTCGCGGACAGCCCGACCACGGCCCAGGTGGCGGGAGTCGTGAGAACCCGGCGGATCGCCTTCGGGTGGTTGACACTGCCTGAGATCGAGGTGGCCATAGCCGCACAGTAGCCTTGCCCCAGGCGTTGTTCCCTTGTGAGGAGAAGGTCAGTGCGATTTGGTCTCTTTGTTCCCCAGGGCTGGCGGATGGATCTCGCCGGCATCGAGCCGGACCAGCACTGGGGGGTCATGGCAGGTTTGGCCGAGCGCGCCGAGATGACCCGCCTGTGGGAGTCGATCTGGGTCTACGACCACTTCCACACGGTGCCGGTCCCCTCACAGGAGGCCACCCACGAGTCGTGGACGCTGATGGCCGCGCTGGCTGCCGTCACGAGCCGGATCCGGCTGGGCCAGATGTGCACGTGCATGGGCTACCGCAACCCCGCCTATCTCGCCAAGGTCGCGGCGACGGTCGACATCATCTCTGAGGGTCGTCTCGAGATGGGCATCGGTGCGGGGTGGTACGAGCACGAGTGGCGGGCCTACGGCTATGGCTTCCCGACGGCCGGCGAACGGCTCGGGATGCTTGAAGAAGGCGTTCAGATCTTCCGCGACATGTGGACCAAGGGATCGGCCACGCTGGACGGAAAGCACTACCAGGTCGACGGTGCGATCTGCGCTCCTCGCCCCCTGCAGGGCACCACCCAGCCGGGGTCCGAGCTCAACGGCATCCCGGTGTGGATCGCTGGTGGCGGTGAGAAGAAGACGTTGCGGATCGCCGCGCAGTACGCCGACTACACGAACTTCGAACCATCCGTGTTCGAGCACAAGAGCGCGATCCTGGCCGCGCACTGCACTGACATCGGGCGCGACTTCGCCGAGATCACCCGGTCGACCAACGTCAACGTGGTCATCGGCGACACCGAGAAAGAGGTCAAGGACCGTCTTGCCTGGACGCGCGACCACTACCTCAAGGCCGGGGTGTCCGAGGCCGTCGTCGACAAGCAGATCGACGGGCTGGTCGCAGGAGTCGGCGTCGGGACACACGAGCAGATTGCCGAGAAGCTCACAGCGTTGAAGGCCCTGGGGCTCGGCTACACGATTGCCTACTTCACCGAGGCTGCATACGACACGTCAGGTATGCATCTGTTTGAGAATAAAGTCATACCCGAGCTTCTGTAGGGGTCCGCGCAGTAATGTGACGACCGTGAGCACTGACAAAAGCGCCTTTCCCTTCTTCACCACCTCCGAGGACCACGAGGAGCTGCGGGCGGCGGTGCGTGCCGTTGCGGAGGACAAGATCGCTCCGCATGCCGCCGAGGTCGATGAGACCGCAACGTTCCCGCAGGCAGCCCTGGACGCGCTGGTCGCCTCGGACTTCCACGCGCCCCACATCGCGGAGGAGTACGACGGGGTCGGGGCGGACGCGCTCGCGACCTGCATCGTGATCGAGGAGGTTGCCAGGGTTTGTGCGTCCTCGTCGCTGATCCCCGCCGTGAACAAGCTGGGCACGATGCCGTTGATCCTCGCGGCATCCGATGAGCTCAAGGCAAAGTACCTGCCGCCCGTGGCCCGCGGCGAGGCGATGTTCGCCTACGGCCTGTCCGAACGCGAGGCTGGCAGCGACACCGCCTCGATGAAGTGCCGCGCCAAGGCAGACGGCGACGACTGGGTGCTGACCGGGCAGAAGTCGTGGATCACGAACGCCGGGGTCTCGCAGTTCTACACAGTGCTGGCGGTGACTGATCCCGACGGCAAACGGGGGTCGAACGTGTCTGCGTTCGTGGTGGAGAAGTCAGATCCAGGGTTCAGCTTCGGGGAGCATGAGCGGAAGATGGGGATCAAGGGATCGCCCACCCGTGAGCTCATCTTCGAGGGGTGCCGGATCCCGGGGGACCGGATGGTCGGCGCGCCAGGTGAAGGCCTGAAGATCGCGCTGCGGACTCTGGACCACACCCGGGTGACCATCGGGGCCCAGGCCGTGGGTATCGCCCAGGGTGCGCTGGACTTCGCGCTGGGCTATGTCAAGGAGCGTTCACAGTTCGGCAAGCACATCTCGGAGTTCCAGGGGGTGCAGTTCATGCTGGCGGACATGGCGATGAAGCTCGAGGCTGCCCGCCAGATGGTCTACGTCGCCGCGGCGAAGTCCGAGCGCGGCGATGCCGACCTGAGCTTCTTCGGCGCGGCGGCCAAGTGCTTCGCCTCGGACGTGGCCATGGAGGTCACCACCGACGCGGTCCAGCTCCTGGGTGGCTCTGGGTACGTCAAGGACTTCCCGGTTGAGCGGATGATGCGCGACGCCAAGATCACCCAGATCTACGAGGGCACCAACCAGATCCAGCGCATCGTGATGGCACGGGCACTCCTACAACGCTGACGGGCAAGCGGATTCGCATGCGGTCGGCCGGCATGTGTCGGCCGGGGTGTGTCGGCCGGGATCCCCGACACCAACTACATACCGACCTACCGTCTAGGTCTGGGTCTTGCGCACAGAGCGCTGGTCGACCCAGGTGGCCAGCCGGCTGAGACTGTAGTTGATCAGGATGAAGATGATCCCGACCACCGACAGGATCTGGATCGGGTTGTGCAGGTTGAGCGCGATCAGGTTTCCCTGCCGTAGGAGCTCGGTGTAGAGGCCGAGCACCGCGGCCAGCGAGGTGTCCTTCAGGATCACCACGAGCTGACTGATGAGGGCGGGCAACATGACCCGCACAGCCTGGGGGAGCAGCACGAGGCGCATCGTGGCCCCCGGCGTCAGACCTACCGCCAGGGCTGCCTCCCGCTGACCATCTGGAAGCGAGGCAACCCCTGCCCGGATGATCTCGGCGATGATGACGCAGTTGTAGGCGGTGAGGCCGATGACGAGGTACCACAGGCCCGCCCCACCCGGCAGCCCGCTGAGATTGACGCCGAGCTCGGGCAGGACGCGGCTGGCGAAGTAGATGGTGATCACGACGGGCAGGCCGCGCAGGAGCTCGATCAGGCCGATGATGGGTATTCGGGCGGTGCGGCCGAGCATCATCCGGGACACCCCCACGATGCCGCCGATGACCAGGGAGAACGCGATGGCCAGCGCTGCGGCCGTCAACGTGGCGCGAAGCCCCTTGCCCAGAAGGTTCCACACGAGCGGGAAGTCTTCGTTGGAGGGGTTCAGGATCGGTCCCCACAACGTGCCGGAGAACTGGCCCTGGTCGGCGAGGCGCCTGACGACCACCGCGGCCAGCAGCAGGACGGCCACGGTGGCGATCGCTCCGCCGACCGCAGCCCGGCGCCGCGCGCGGGGGCCCGGGGCGTCATACAGGACGCTGGCACTGCTCATCGCGCGATCGCCACCTTGCGTTCGAGGACGCCGAGGCCCAGGCCGGCGGGCAAGGTGATCATGAGATAGCCGACGGCCACGCCGGTCAGGACGGGCAGCGCCGCAAAGCCCTGGGCGCTGGTGAGCGACTCGCCCACGCTGAACAGGTCCGCCCCCACGCCGAAGGCACCGACGACTGCGGAGTTTTTGATCATGGCGATCACGACGCTGCCGACGGGGGGAATCGACGTCCGGAAGGCCTGGGGGAGGACGATCTGGGTCAGCGACTGGGTGAATGTCAGGCCGATCGCACGCGCGGCCTCAGCCTGTCCGGCCGAGACGGAGTTGATGCCGGCCCGCAGGCCCTCACAGACGAAGGCCGAGGTGTAGATGATCAGTGCCGCGAGACCGAAGGCGTAGTAGTCGGCGTTGACGCCAATCTCGGGGAGCCCGAACGCAAACATGAACAGCACGACCGTGAGCGGACAGTTGCGCACGACGGTGACATAGGCAGTGCCGAAGACTCGCAGCGGCGCAACAGGGGCCACCCGACAGGTGGCGATGATCGTCCCGAGCAGCAGCGAGCCGACGGCTCCCCAAAGGCACAGAATCAGGGAGCGCAGGAACGCGCTCCAGAACAGGTCGAGGTTCGAGGTGATGGCGCCCATGTCGCTGCTCCTTCTCTGGCTCTGTTCGTCCGGTTCACACGGTCGTGGGCCAGGGAGCGCTCACCGAGTCTCCGGCGAGCGCCCCCAGGCGCACCTGTTGCCTGCTCAGACGCAGGGAGCGGCTGCTGGCAGCGTTGCCGGGGACGCACCCTCAACCTTGCCGGCGGTGTCCGCCCACGCCTTGGTGTATGCCGCTTCGTTGTCCTTGAGCGTCTTGTTGATGAACTCGCAGAACTTGACGTCGCCCTTCTTGATGCCGATGCCGTAAGGCTCCTTGGTGAACTGCTCGCCGACCAGCTTGAACGCCTTGTCGGACTTGGAGACGAAGCCCAGCAGGATGACGTTGTCGGTGGTCACGACCTGGACCTGGTTGGTGCGCAGGGCGTTGGCGCACTTGTCGTAGACGTCGAACAGCACCAGCTGTGAGGGGCTGGCGAGATAAGGCTTGATCTGCTCCGCGGGGGTGGAGCCGGTCACCGAGCAGACCTTCTGGTCGGGGTTGGCCTTCAGATCGTCCGGGCCCGTGATCTTGGTGTTGTCGGACTTGACCATGAGCTGCTGACCCGCGACGTAGTACGGTCCAGCGAAGGTGATCCGCTCCTTGCGCTTGTCATTGATCGTGTAGGTGGCGGCGACCATGTCGACCGTGCCCTTCTCGATGAGCTCCTCCCGAAGCTTGGACGGGCTCTCGACCCACTCGATGCTGTCGGCCTTGACACCCATCGCCCCGGCGATGATCTTGGCCACCTCGACATCGAAGCCGGCGAGCTTGCCGTCCAGGCCCTTGAGCCCGAAACCGGGCTGGTCGAACTTGGTCCCGACCTTCATCTTGCCGGCGGTGGCGATCTTGGCCATCGTCGTGCCTGCCTCAAAGGTGGGGGCGTCCGCCACCTTCGCTTCGGGCGTACTGCTCGACCCACAGGCGCTCAGGGCGAGAGTGGCGACCGCGAGGCTTGCTACTAGGGCTTTTCGATTTCGTCCCATTGTTTCCTCCTGGATTGGCGCGTGTGCGCTGTTGCCGGTGAGCAGGTAGAGCTCAGTGAGTGAGAATCTTGCTCAGGAAGTCCTTGGCCCGGCTGGATGTCGGGTTGGTGAAGAACTCCTGGGGTGTGTTCTCCTCGACGATCTGGCCTTGTGACATGAACACGACCCTGTTGGCGGCCCGGCGGGCGAAACCCATCTCGTGGGTGACCACGACCATCGTCATACCTTCCTTGGCCAGACCGGTCATGACTTCGAGCACCTCGTTGATCATCTCGGGGTCGAGCGCGGACGTGGGCTCGTCGAACAGCATGACCTTCGGATCCATCGCAAGCGCCCTGGCGATGGCCACCCGCTGTTGCTGGCCACCAGAGAGCTGTGCGGGGTACTTGTCGGCCTGCTCGGTGATGCCGACCCGCTCCAACAGCTGGTCTGCACGCTCGTCCGCCTCTTTCTTGTTGAGCCCGCGGACCTTGATCGGACCCAGGGTGACGTTCTCGCGGATCGTCTTGTGAGCGAAGAGGTTGAATGACTGGAAAACCATGCCGACGTCAGCGCGGAGCCTTGCCAGCTCCTTGCCTTCGTCGGGCAGAGCGACTCCGTCGATCTCGATCGTGCCGGACTCGAACGTCTCGAGCCTGTTGATCGCACGACACAGGGTGGACTTGCCGGAGCCGGACGGGCCGATGACGACCACGACCTCACCCTCGCCAATGGTCAGGTCGATGTCCTTGAGGACGTGCAGCGTCCCGAAGTGCTTGTTGACATTCTTCAGCACAACCAGGGGCCGATGGGGGACCACCTGCGATGCGGGGCTGCCAACTTCGGGTGCATCCGTCATTTCGACACCCTACTCAGTTCTCGGCAGCAATGCCCCGCTGTTCGGTCTCGATCGCGCATCCGCGAAGGCCCGGCTCAGCGTGCATGAGCCTGCGTGCCCCTACTTGCCACTGCCCGGCGGGGCCACGGTCAGGGGTTCGTCGTTCTTGATCGCGGTGAACAGCGCCAGTGCCTTCTGGGTGTCCCACTTCACCGCGCTGCCAACGTGCGTGGGAAGCGCCGGGTTCGAGACCGGGACCGTTAATGACAGGCCGTCTCCGTTCGACACCGAGCGCATCGCCTGAAGCACGCGGGTGACGTCACGCAAGGTGGTGTCCTGGCCGACGGTCAGACCAGCCGCCGCAGCCGTCGAGAACTGGTAGTAGCGCCAGGGAACCAGCACCGTCGACGGGCTGGCCGCCTTGTGCATGATCGCCCCCAGGAACTGACGCTGCCGTTGAACCCGGCCGATGTCGCCGAGCGGGTCGGAGTATCGCGCCCGGACGTAACCCAGGGCGTTGGGGCCGTTGAGCGTCTGGCAGCCGGCCTTGAGGTTGATCCCCGCCTTGGGGTCGTCCATCGCCTGTTTCACGCAGATGTCGACGCCCCCGAGACTGTCGACGACCGAGGCGAAGCCGCCGAACCCGATCTCGACGTAACCGTCGATACGCAGCCCAGTGGCTGCTTCGATGGTGCTCACGAGCAGCTTGGACCCGCCCAGGGTGTAGGCGGCGTTGATCTTGTTCTTACCGTGGCCGGGGATGGGCAGATAGCTGTCACGAGGCAGTGAGATCAGAGCAGGCTTGCCTCCTCCGGCCGGGACGTGAACCAGGATGATCGAGTCGGTGCGCTTGCCCTCGGCGGTCTTGGTCGTGCCGGTGTGGAGCAGCCGCATCTGGGCAGGTGTGAGGCCCTCGCGGCTGTCGGAGCCCACGAGAACGTAGTCATAGCCCTTGGACGCCGCCGGGCGGGTGCCATCGGGACTGGCGTCGACGTGCTGCACGCTGCCCCAGGCGTGGAACGGGACCCAGACCATGAAGGCCAGCCAGGCCACGAGGAGGATTGCCGCGGTGACCAGGACCCGGCGGAGGCGGTGGTGGCGGCTGCCAGACGATGACGTCGCAGAGGCCGACGAAGGCGGTGTCGGGCCCGAGGATGACCGAGGGCCGGAGCGGCGGCTGCCCTTGCGACCACGCGTATCAACCTCGTAGACGTCCTGGAGGTCATGGTGGTCGTGGACGTTGTGGACGTCACGACCCGGCATACGGGTCCTCCTGCTTCGCCGGTCCACCAGGAGCTGCCTGGTCGGGCGCGGCCGGGAGCGACTGTGGCGGGCCGGCCTCGTCCAGGGCCAGACGCCGGGCGAGCTTGGTGTAGCGGGTCTCGAACTCGCGGAACCTCACGTAGGTGGTCAGGGTGAAGCTGAGGAACGCGACGACCAGGGCGTAGAGCACCATGTCGGTGCCGCGGCCCACCCCCACGAGGCTGGCGATGTGGTTCCAGACCGACGGGAACAGGATGGACCAGACCGCAAGCGCGGCGAAGACCAGCAACCCGAGGCGACGCACGGCCTGGGTGCGGGCGCCCCTGTCGCGCAGGAGTCGGGCGGCGACAGCGACGACGACGACGATGAGGACGAGCTGGATCAGGACGATCTTCATGGGTGGTGCCCTCCGCAGGCCCGGGGACCGGTCGTCATCGCAGGATCAGATCGGCCAGGATGTTGATGGAGTTCCACAGCGACTGGCCCTTGGCCTTGGAGTAGTCGGTGTAGAGGATGTG
>JBDTMW010000062.1:0-10058 GCA_039934065.1 Actinomycetota bacterium
AGTAGCCCAGGGCCAGGCCGCCGACCTTGCCGACGCTGGCGGCCTTGCGGACCGATCCGATGCCCACGACGATCGTGCAGAAGATGATCGGAGTGATGATCATCTTGATCAGGTTCACGAAGCCGGTGCCAAGCGGCTTGAACTGTACGGCGAGCCCGTCCTTGCCCGGGAACGCGAAGCCGACCGCGATGCCCAGCAGCACCGCGACGATCACCGCCGTATAGAGCCAGTGCGTCTTATCCCGTGGGGCTCGCTGCGCGGACGGTGAGGGGTCGGCCGGCATGGAACCCGGCGGCGACGCTGCGGTCGAATTGGACATGATGAACCTCCTGGATCTGCAAGTGGACTGTGCCTGAGGCTGGCCCCGTCAGTGATCCCTGTCACCCTTGCGTTCATTGTGTTCGGGCAGGACCGAGACCCAGAAGGCACACTGGGGGCATGCCCACCCGCCTGAGACGACGAGCCTGGAGCCTGGCGCGCCAGCTCTTCGCCCTTCAGGTGATCGTCGTCGCGGTCGTGGTGCTGGCCGGCGGCGCCGCGGCGTACCTGCAGGCCCGCGAGCGCAGTCAGGACACGACCGAGGTGCGGGTGCTCGCTGTCGCCCGGAGCGTCGCGGCGTCCCCGCTGGTGCGGTCGGAGGTGACCGCACCCGAGGCGAACGCGTCGGCCGTCCTCCAGCCCTACGCCGAGCAGGTTCGCCGCGACACCGGCACCGACTTCGTCGTCGTGATGACGACCAAGGGAATCCGCTACACCCACCCCAAGCCGGAACTCATCGGCAAGCGGTTCAGCGGCCACATCGATGCCGCGGTCGCCGGTGGTGTGGTGCTTGAGACGTATGGCGGCTCGTTCGGTCCGTCCGAACGTGCGGTTGTGCCGGTGCGGGTCGATGGCGGGCCGGTGCTCGCGCTGGTTTCCGTGGGGGTCACCCGCGAGAACATCTCGCGTGAACTGGCCCAGCAGGTGCCCATGCTGCTGATTGCGGGGATCGTCGCACTGCTGCTGGCCGCGGCAGGTTCTGCCCTCATTGCGCGTCGGTTACGTCGGCTGACCCATGGCATGGCGTCCGATGACCTTGCCCGGATGTACGAGTTCTACGAAGCGGTCCTCCACGCGGTCCGAGAGGGACTCGTTCTCCTCGACCTGGACGGACGGCTCTTGCTCGCCAATGACGAAGCGCTCCGGCTGCTCGACCTGCCGGCGGCTTGGGCCGGGCACCGGCTCGATGAGCTCGGCCTGCCCACGCCGATGACCGAGGCACTGGACGGCGGACGCGAGGTGGACGACGCCATCCACCTCACCTCGAACCGGGTGCTGGTCGTCAACCAGGCGCCCGCCCGCTGGGAGGGGCGTGAGCTCGGCACTGTGCTCACGCTGCGAGACCACACCGATCTGCAGGCCCTGACCGGCGAGCTGGACTCGGCGCGCGGCCTGGCCGAGGCGTTGCGCTCCCAGGCACACGAGGCAGCCAACCGGCTGCACAGCGTGATCAGCCTGATCGAGCTGGGGCACACCGACCAGGCGCTGACCTTCGCCACTTCCGAGCTCGCCCTGGCCCAGCAGCTCACCGACCTCGTCGTCAGCGCCGTCGACGAGCCGATGCTGACCGCGCTGTTGCTGGGCAAGGCAGCCGAGGCCAACGAGCGTGGCGTCGAGCTCGAGGTCGACCCGGACAGCAGCGTCCCCGAGGGCGTGATCCCCGCCCGCGACCTGGTCACGCTGGTCGGCAACCTGCTCGACAACGCCATCGACGCGGCGGCCGCGGCGCCCGGGCCACGGCGGGTCGGTTTCAGCAGCTGGATCGAGGACAAGGCATCCGCACACGGCATCGCCAGCACCTTGGTGCTGCAGGTCAGCGACTCCGGCCCGGGCCTGAACAAGGAGTCTGCTGCCCGCGCCTTCACCCGTGGGTGGTCGACGAAGACCGATGGCCGGCTGACCGGGCACGGCCTCGGCCTGGCGCTTGTCGGCCAGACCGCCCATCGCCATCACGGCACAGTCGACGTCGGCAGCGCGACCACCGGCAGCGCAACCACCGGCAGCATGGCCGCTGGCAGCGTGGCCAGTGCAGTTTTCGTCGGCGCTGTATTCACCGTCCGACTGCCCTTGGTCATCGAGACGGTCGCACCGTGAGCGACCTCGCCGTTGAGCACCCCCACGACATCGGCGTCCTGGTCGTCGAGGACGAGCCGGTCGCCGCCGATGCACACCGGGCCTATCTCGAGCAGATCCCGGGCTTCGTCGTCCGCGCCGTGGTGCATGACGGCGCAGGGGCGATCCGGGTGTTGGGCGACCGTTCCTCGGCGGTCGACCTGGTACTGCTCGACATGCACCTTCCTGACCTGCATGGCCTTGACGTGGTCCGCGCGATGCGGACGGCGGGCCACCGCGCCGACGTCATCGCCGTCACGTCGGCTCGTGACCTCGAGGTCGTGCGCGCCGCCGTCTCACAGGGCGTCGTGCAGTACCTGCTGAAACCGTTCACCTTTGCGGCACTTCGCGACAAGCTCGAGCGCTACGCCGCCTACCGCCACCAGCTGGCCGCCGGGGACGTCGCCAGCGGGCAGCATGAGGTCGACCGGGCACTGGCCACTCTGCGAGGCACCGATCCCAGCAGTCTGCCCAAGGGCATGAGCCCCGAGTCCCTGGACGCCGTCGTCGCGGTGCTGCGCCCCTCAGACGTGAGCCTTTCGGCCGCAGAGGTCGCCGCAGCGGTGGGCGCCTCACGGGTCACAGCACGCCGATACCTCGAACACCTCGCGGACTCCACGCTGGTCGTCCGGCGCTCGCGTTACGGCGGGACGGGGCGGCCAGAGGTGGAGTACCGCTGGGTCGGTGGCGGCTGAAGTTGGAGCGGAGCGGCCCTCGGAGGCATGCTGGTAGGTAATGTCCCGATTCGAACGAGATAAGAACCAGCCCGCCGACTCCCCTGACGACGCGACGCCTGAAGCGCCGGCGCCCACGGAGCGGCTCTCCGACGCAGACGAGTCTGTCGCTCACATCGCCGCGCTGGTTCGCCGGACCACCGAGCGTCAGGGCGCGCCGCGTGTTGCGCCGGCGCCCGGACCGCACGCCACCGTTGCACACCCTGACGCCACTATGGCTCACCCGCCTCCCATGACCGCCACTCACGTCGCGTCACCGGTCCCCTCGACGGTCACGCGTGCTGCCACCCCCCCGGCCCCACCTGAGGACACGCAGGAGGGCGCGCCGGAGTCTCGCCGCATCATGTGGCCGCTGTCCCGGCGGAATCTGGTCATCGCGGGCGGCCTGGTGCTCCTGCTCGTCGGCGGTGGCACTGCCCTGGTGAACTCGTTCGGGTCGAACGCCCCGTCACCCACTGCCTCGATCCTCAAGACCGATGCCCCCACGGACTATGCGGTCAAGGTCACGGATGTCATAACGGACTGCGCCGAACACTCACGCGGCAAGGCAAAGGCCTCTTTCAAGGCTGAAAACTGCTTGAGGGCAACGAGATTGCTCGCGACCGGCGTGGTCGGCGGGCGGCCGGTGCTCTACGTCGTGTCACGGATCGAGATGGCAACCAGCAACGCGGCGGCCTCGGTCAAGCAGGTGTTGGACGGCAACGGAACCGGCAACCTCAACGACCTGCTGCGTGAGGGCAAAACCTACCCGGGTGCCCCCTCCGAGATGCCGATCTCCGGCTACGCATCGGTCCAGGACGGCGCGATGGTGACCGTTGCCGAGGCGGGCTTCGTCGACGACGGACGGTCCTCGGGCGACGATCCAGCGCTCCGCTCCTCAGCCGCACAAGTTGCGGCCATGGCCCCCGCCAAGGGATAGCAGTCGCCTCCACCGAGGTGGAGTCGTCGTCAGATCAGCGCCGGGCCGCCAGCGCCGCGTTGTAGAGATCCTTTCGGCTCAGGCCAGTCGCTGCGGCCACCTCCGCGCTGACGTCTTTGAGCCGCTCACCTGCAGCAACCCGTGCCTGTATTCCGGCCACGGCTGTCTCAGGGTCGGTCACGGTGGCCGGCGCGCCGCCCACCACGACGGTGATCTCGCCCTTGACGCCCTCTGACGCCCATGCTGCCAGGTCAGCCAGACCTCCGCGTTTGACCTCCTCGTAGGTCTTGGTCAGCTCCCGGCACACGGCTGCGGGGCGATCTGCGCCGAACGCCTCAGCCATGGCCGCCAGCGTTGCGTCGAGCCGGTGCGGCGCCTCGAAGAAGACCATCGTCCGTCTCTCTTGCGCCAGTGCCTGGAGCGAACGCAGCCTCTCCCCGGCCTTGCGCGACAGAAACCCTTCAAAACAAAAGCGATCCACCGGCAACCCGGAGACTGCAAGCGCCATCAGGACCGCGCTCGGGCCGGGCACGCAGGTGACCTTGACGCCGGCCTCGACTGCGGCAACCACCAGTCGGTAGCCGGGGTCGGACACGGACGGCATACCGGCGTCGGTCACCACCACCACGCGCCCGCCGCCCAACAGACGGGCCAACAGGTCTGCGGTGCGCGTGCTCTCGTTGTGCTCGTGGTAGCTGACCACTGACCCGGCCGGCCTGACCTCCAGCGCGCTGCACAGGCGTCTGAAGCGCCTGGTGTCCTCAGCCGCCACGACATCGGCACTGGCGATCTCCAGCGCGAGACGGGGCGCCGCGTCCCTCGGGTCGCCGATCGGAGTGGCTGCGAGGACGAGGACACCAGCACCGGAGTTGGTCACGCCTTCGATCCTCTCAGGCGGCAGCCGGTGCGGATGACTTCGGACGCACCACCCCGAGCCGTACGGCTCGTCCCCGGCCATCGAGCCAGGGAGCGGATGTCCTGATCCCCTGCTGCGCTACATACGATGTGCGCCATGACTTCGACCGAACAGCTGCGCGCCCGGCTGCTCGGTTTCCGGCCCACCGACGTCATGTGGGGGTGGGTGGCACCGCTGATCGTCGCGGCGGTGGGCGGTTTCCTGCGTTTCTGGCAGCTGGGCCGGCCACACCAGCTCATCTTCGACGAGACGTACTACGTCAAGCAGGGCTATTCGTTCCTCGAGTATGGCTACGAGCGACGAGTGGCCTCGAGCCTGAAGAGTCCCGACGTCATGTTCACCCAGGGCACGCCGAACGTCTTCGGGACCGAGGGCGACCTCGTCGTCCACCCTCCTGTCGGCAAGTGGGTCATCGCCCTTGGTGAGCACATCTTCGGCGCGACCAGCTCGTTCGGCTGGCGCTTCGGGGTCGCTTTGCTCGGCACCCTCTCCATCCTGATGATCGGTCGTGCAGCCCGCCGGATGTTCGGTTCAACACTGCTCGGCACGATCGCTGCCATCCTCCTGGCCTTCGACGGTCACCACTTCGTCCACTCACGGACCGGCCTGCTGGACCTGACGCTCATGTTCTGGGTGCTCGCCGCGTTCTGCGCCCTGCTCATCGACCGGGACCATTCCCGGGAGGTGTTGGCGCGCAAGGTCGGTGCGCTGACAGGCGGCGGCGCAGACGCGACGACGCGGCATACGTCCATGATCTTCGGTCCCTGGCTCGGCTGGCGCCCCTGGCGCTGGGTCGCAGGCATCTGCCTCGGACTGGCCGCGGGCACCAAGTGGTCGGGCTTGTTCTTCGTCGTCGCCTTCGGTCTGATGATGGTCCTGTGGGACATGGGTGCGCGACGAGCCGCCGGCGTGCGCCGCTGGTGGTGGGGCGCCATCGTGCTGGATGGCCTGTACGCCGGGCTGCTGACGGTGAGCCTGACGATCGTGGTCTACGTCGGGTCCTGGACCGGATGGTTCGCCTCCAAGAACGCCTACGACCGGCAGTGGGCTGTGAGCCACCCCGCAACGACCTTCACGTGGGTGCCGGACTCCATCCGCTCGTTCTGGCAGTACCACCAGGAGATCTACTCCTTCCACGTCAACCTGACCTCGGACCATCCGTACAAGACCAACCCGTGGTCGTGGCTGATCCAGGGCAGGCCCACCTCCTTCTTCTATGAGAGCCCGAAGAAGGGCCACGACGGCTGTGTGGTCGACCTGTGCAGCAAGGCGATCACCTCGCTCGGCACGCCGACGGTGTGGTGGGGCGGGACCCTGGCGATTGTCGTCCTGCTGTTCATGTGGGCTTTGCGCCGCGACTGGCGAGCCGGCGCGATCCTGGCGGGCCTCGCAGGCGGATACCTTCCGTGGTTCAACTTCCAGCACCGCACCATCTACAGCTTCTACGAGGTCGCCTTCGTGCCGTTCGTGGTACTCGCTGTGACCTATGTGCTGGGACTGGGTATCGGCGGACCCACGGCGTCACGGGGTCGACGCCAGATCGGCCTGCTGGTGGCCGGGATCTTCGTGGTCACCACCGTCGCGCTCTTCACGTTCTTCTACCCGATCTACACCGCGCAGGTCATCCCGTTCTCGCAGTGGCAGATGCGGATGTGGCTGCCCAGCTGGATCTAGGTTCGCTGTTCCTCTGCGACGAGGAAGTCGTCCAGCAACCCTGGCAGCGAACGGTTCCCGAGCGCGACCGCCATGGCCAGAGGCAGGTCCGGGACGGCATAACCCTGTCGGCCTGCCGCCGTGGTTGCGGTCAGAGTCGCCAGCCCGGCCCGGCGCTGGAAGAAGGTCCGGCGGAGGTTCCAGCCGATGATGCCGTCGCAGTCGAGCACATCACGACGGCGGCCGAGCGAGCCCTGTTGCGTGACCAGGGCGCCGCCGGACAATGCGTGTCCCAGGGACCGGTAGCGATCTCTTGCGAGCACCGCCGCGACCGGGATCGTCAGAATGGCCGCAACACCCAGCCACGACGAGGCCCCCGACCAGACGGCCAGACCCGCTACCGCCACGAGTACGAAGGCAGGAATCAGGGCCCGCAGAAATCGCCGTCGACGGGCGGCCGGACCGTGTGCCGTGAGGGGGATCTCCATCGCAGCCGGGTTCCGCAGGATCTCGCTGGCGACGGCCCTCGCCACTGCGACCGGGGCAGGCGGGAGCAACAGGGAGCTGCCACCGTCGGCTCTGCCCCTGGACTCAAGCCCCGTGGTGATGCCGCTCAGCCGTGCCGCGCGGACCGCCCGCAACAGCAGAGGCTCGCCCAGCTCGACGCCCCTGAGCCTTCGTTCCTCGATGCTGGTAGCACGGGTGGTCAGCAGCCCGCGCGTGACGTGGAGGCTGCCGTGGGCATACCGCGAGAGGCGAAAACCCCAGTACGACAAGACATACCCGACGATCGACAAAGCGGTGACGAGAGCGGCGAGCACGACCACGCCCTGCAGCACGCCCAGCCAGATGGCCGTGCGCGCCAGGTGTCCCAGGAGCCCCTTGACCGGTCCCACGTCGCCGGGGGTGACTTGGAACTGGTCGAGGAGGTTCCAGGCCAGGCCAAGGATCGCCGCAGCGGCCAGGACCCCTGACATGGTGAACGGTGCGAAGCGCACCCACTGCAGGTCGAGTCGCGCCAGCTCCGTGTCCGCTTGCTCAGTGCCGGTCAGCTGCGCGTCCGCCAGCTCGGCGTCGCGCTCATCGACCGTTTGGACGAGTCCCTGTGGTGTCGCTTCGAGAGGCACAACGATGCGATGGAGCAGCTCGGCGCGCAAGGCTGCCGCCTCTGCGGCGGGGAGCGAGTCCAGCACCAACCCGCTTCCGTGACTGCCGGTGCCGATGTCGACCTTGGCGAGCCCCAGAACCCTGTGCAGCGGAGATGCGGTCACGTCAACGCTTCGGACCCGATCAGCTGGAGCAGCAACGGTTTTGCGCTGCAGCAGGCCGGTGCGCAGCTGCACCTGCTCCGGAGTGATCCGGTATCGCGTGGTCGCCCAGCGAAGCACGCTGAATGCAATGACCAAAACGACACCAACAGGACCCAGCCACCAGGCCTCCCCACCGCCCACGGAGCGACCCGCGACGACCAGGCCGATGAGGGCGGGAACGGCCCGGCCCAGCTCCCGGACCGGATGGAGCAGCAACATCCGGATGCTCAGACGGCGCCAGGACTGATCCCGCTGAGTTCCGGTCACGGTCACGTCGCGTCGCCCTCGCTGCGACTGGTGACCTCGGTGAGGTGGGCGACCAGGTCGTCGGCGACGGTACGGTCCAGACCGTGGATCCGCAGTGGCCCGGCGGCGGATGCCGTTGTCACGGTGACGTTCGCGAGCTTGAAAAGCTGCTCCAGCGGGCCACGTGCGGTGTCGACGGTCTGGACCCGCGAGATCGGAGCGATCCGTCGCTCCTGGCTGAGCCAGCCTGACTGGGTGTAGACGGCGTTGTCGGTGACCTCCCAGCGGTGCACGCGGTAGCGCCAACGCGGCATGACAGCGAGGTGCGCCGTTGCCAGAAGAACGGTGAGGACAAGCACAGCAATGCGCGGGCGCCCATAGTCCTGAGACACCACGAACCAGAACACCTGGCCGGCCAGGACGAGGAGCCACCCGGGCATCGCTCGAACGGTCCAGAAGACGATTGCACGGGGGCTGACGTGGTGGGCGGGATCGCGCAACTGCATGAGCGCAGCCTGTCACGCGCGGGGAGTAACACTCTCGATGACCGGTCCGAACCGCGCCAGACCCGTCGACGAACACTTCGGGTTGCGGACAGCGATGTCTGGAGTCCCTCGAACAACCCATCGTCCGTTTGGGCCAGTGCACATCAGTTCAACGGGCAAAGAACTCCCGTTAACGGACAAGATTCTTACCAAATACTTCCTGAGTCGATACGACACCTTTACTTTTATTGTCAACGGCGGCCCAATGGGACTGCCCCGCGTGAATTGGGGTTGGACATGAGCAGTCACGGTGGTTTCAGGAATGGGCGAGATCGTGGATCCGGTTTGTTCTCGCACGGAGGGGTGCTACACCGCGATCTTGAAGCACCCATCGACGGTCAAGTCCCCAACCCTCTTATCGCACTTATCGGCAGTGCGGACTTGATTCCTGCGGCGCCGATGACGAACGAGGATGCTCAGCCGGCAGAGGGGGAGGCGGCTGAGGGTGAACAGACAGCCACGGAAGAGGCCGGCGAGAGTGCCACCCCCGCGATGGCCGTCACTGATGATGCCGCTGCCGGGTACGAAGGGCCAAGCATGGTCAACGGCGACGTAGTGGACCCAACAGGGTTGGACTCGGTGGCCCATATGCTGGCCATGGCGCAACAGCTGCATGATGCGTTCGTGTCCGAGGGCCGGGAGGCTCGCGAGAGACTCATCAGCGAGGGGCAGACCCGCCACGACCGCGTTGTCGCTGAAGCCACGGCAGTGCAGGAAGAGCTTCTCTCAGCAGGCAAGGCCAAGTATGACGAGTTCGTGTCCTCCGGCGGGGCCAGGCACGACGCGCTCATCAGCGAGGCCGAGACACTTCTGGCCGAGGCCACCGCCGAGCATGAACACCTGATCACCGAGGCGCGCCAGCGTTCCGCCGACATAGTCGCCGATGCCCAGCAGGAGAGGGCCGAAGCAATTCGCGGGCTCGATGAAGAACGTCTACTGCGGCAGAAGGAGATCATTGAGCTGCGAACCTTCGAACGTGACCTCCGCGCCCATCTGAAGAACTACTTCGATACCCAGTTGACAGACCTAGAGCGCGTCGGCACCAACGACGCCAGCTGATACCCGCAGCCGGCGTCGCCGCCGGATTCACAAAGGCCCTCATCCCGGATCGGGAGAGGGCCTTTGCCTCTGTCTTTCGGTGGAGCTTGAGGATGAATTCACTGGACCTGCTCGAATGGGTCGACGATGCGGCGATGCCGGACGAATGTCCGGGCCGCCTATCCGGCAGACTCAACACCCGAGGTGAGCGACCGGCATACCGGTGATCCCCTTCGCAGCGCGCCGGTGAGCAACCAGCTCACCCCACAACAGAGGACCCGATGGCATTCTTCGACACCGTGCTCGCCCCACTGGAGTGGGTCGTCGCCTGGCTGATGGTTGGCTTCCACACAGTCTTTGCGGCGATCGGTCTGCCGGCTGACGCCGGCTTCACCTGGGCCTTGTCGATCGTAGGCCTGGTCATTGTTATCCGGATCGTCCTGATCCCCTTGTTTGTCAAGCAGATCCACGCTTCCCGGCGGATGCAGCTGATCCAGCCCGAGATGCAGAAGATCCAGAAGAAGTACAAGGGCAAGACCGATCCTG
>JBDTMW010000063.1:0-10046 GCA_039934065.1 Actinomycetota bacterium
GGTGCCGCGGGCGATGTACTCCTTGAGCACGTCGTTCTGGATGGTGCCGGTCAGCTGACCGCCCGTGACTCCCTGATCAGCCGCGGTCAGCTGGTACATCAGCAACAAGGGGGCTGCCGGCGCGTTGATGGTCATCGACGTGCTGACCTTGTCCAGCGGCAGGCCATTGAACAGGGTGCGCATGTCATCGAGGGAGTCGATAGCGACGCCGACCTTGCCGACCTCGCCGCTGGCGATCGCCTCGTCGGAGTCATAGCCCATCTGGGTGGGCAGGTCGAAGGCAACAGAGAGGCCACCCGTGCCGGCCTTGACCAGCTGGTGGTAGCGCTTGTTCGACTCCTTGGCGTTGCCGAACCCGGCGTACTGGCGCATCGTCCAGGGCCTGCCGGTGTACATCGTCGGGTAGACGCCCCGGGTGAACGGGAAGGTGCCCGGCGCGCCCAGCCGTGCTGGCGCGTCGAAGCCGTCAAGGGCCAGCTGGTCATAGACCTGGGCGATCGGAAGGTCGGACTCGCTGCGGGCGACGGGGGTTTCAGCCATGACCGCGATTCTACTGAACGCAGGCACGTCCGACCTTGGGGGGCTGAACCACCCGATAGGTGAGGCCGACCCGGATCAGGCGAGCTCGGCGCGCCCTGTCGCCTTGAGCAGGTCAACAAGGATCTTGACGTCCTGGGCGCGAGCGCGCGTCGTGACGAGCAGGGCATCGGGGGTGTCGACCACCACGATGTCGTCAAGCCCGAGCACCGCGATGGTCCGGCCGGCGCCGGGGATGACCAGGCCCGTGGCGTCTCTGGCCAGGACCAGGTCACGCTCGCCCAGAACCCTCAGCCCGGGGATCGAAGGGTTGTCGGACAACAGCGACCCGAGGGAGGCGAAGTCGCCCACGTCGTCCCAGGTGAACCCGCCAGGCACGACGGCGACCCGTCCCCGGGCGGCAGCAGGCTCAGCCACCGCGTGGTCGATGGACACCTTGGTCATCCCGGGCCACAGTTCTGCAAGACGGTCCGGCTCTGCGGCGATGGCGCGCAGGTTGGCAGCCAGATCAGGATGGCCATCGGCCAGCAGATCGAGCAGGACCGACGCCCTGACGACGAACATCCCTGCGTTCCATCGATATTCGCCGGTGTCCAGGTATGCCTGCGCTCTCGTCTCGTCGGGCTTCTCCACGAAGGACCTGACCTGTCGACCGCTCGGGGCGCCCGGGACGGACAACTGGTCACCGACGTGGATGTAGCCGAACCCCGTTGCGGGACGGGTCGGTTCGATGCCGATGGTCACGACGTAGCCGGTGCGCGCGACCGCGACTGCCTCACGCACGCAGTCTGCGAAGACCTCGGGCTCCCCGATGACGTGGTCCGCAGCAAAGGAGCCGATCACGGATTCGGGATTGCGACGCTCGAGCATCGCGGCAGCAAGCCCGATGGCCGCCATCGAGTCCCTCGGCGAGGGCTCGGCCACGAGATTGGCCAGCGCCAGTCCCGGGAGCTGGGCCAGAACGGCCGACTCGTGCAGGACGCCCGTCACGACCATGATGTGGTCGCCGCACAGCGGCTCGAGCCGGTCCCATGTCCCCTGGAGGAGCGTGCGCCCGGCGCCGGTCAGGTCGTGCAGAAACTTCGGCGAGTACGACCTCGACAGCGGCCACAGCCGGGTGCCCGCTCCCCCCGCCGGAATCACCGCCCAGAACCCGTCGATCGCCGTCTCCGGCAGGCCTCCATCGTCAGTCATGGGCCAGACGGTAGCCCAGCCGCGCCGAAAAGCGTTTCCGAGCCGTTTCCGAGCCTGCGCCTGACCGGTGTCCGGATCGGGGGCCGTTAGGCTGATACCCAGATGATTGCTCTGCGGTATGCCGTCAGCGCCCTCGCGCTGAGCCTCTCACTCACCGCCGCAGGGGCGTTCGGCATCGTCGGCGCAACCACGTCGGCGAACGCTGCCAGCGTCGGTCCTGCCACCTCAGATCCCGTCGGCGGTGCGCAGCTGGCGAAGCCCGGCGTCATCGTCAACCTCGGGCCGCGAACCCCCGCGCCTCCCGCGATGCCAGGCGCCTCGTTCCTGGTTGCTGACCTGGACACCGGACAGATCCTCGCTGCCAGGGATCCCCACCTACGCCGCTTACCGGCCAGCACTCTCAAGGTGCTGACCGCACTGACGCTGATTCCCCGCCTCGATGCGAGCTCCACAATCATGGTGGAACCCGATGACGTCCGGGTCGAAGGGAGTCGCGTCGGCATCCTTGCAGGAACGGCATACAGTGTCCCCACCCTCTTTCGCGGGCTGCTGCTCGCCTCGGGAAACGACGCGGCCAACGCCCTGGCTCGGGGCAACCAGAGCGTGGGAGTGACCCTGGGTCAGATGAACGCGACCGCTACGGAACTCGGCGCCTTCGACACCGTGGCCAAGGACCCGAGTGGGCTGGACAAGCCGGGTCAGACCAGCAGTGCGTACGACCTGGCGCTGATTGGCCGGGCCGCCATGCAGCTCCCCGACTTTCGCGGCTACGTCAGCACCAGGACGGCTTCGGTCCCCGGCGGCAGGTCAGCCGACGGCAAGACGGTGCCAGCCTTCAAGATCAACAATCACAACAGGCTGTTGTACAACTATGACGGTGCGATCGGGATCAAGAACGGCTACACCGTCGCCGCCAAGCAGACTTTCATCGGCGCCGCCACCCGCGCGGGCAAGACCTACATCGTGACCGAGATGGGCAGCGCCAACGGCAGCTGGCGGCCCACCGCAGCCCTGCTGGACTGGGCCTTCGCGCACGGCAGTGAGGTCGCCCCCGTCGGCCAGCTGGTCGAGCCGGGCAGCACAACCAGGCCGGGGCTGAGCCCGACATCAGGCGACGGGGCGGCCGAAGGACCCTCACAGGCAGGTCAGGGCCCCAACGCGTTGGCCACGCCCAGACGGGTTCGGCTACCTGCCCTGCAGCCGTGGGTGGGCGCAGCCGGTCTGCTGAGCGGGGTGGCACTGGTGGGCGCCTTTGCTGCGCGCAGTATCTCCAGCCGACGTCGCTGAGCGGTCCCGGCTCCTGGAAGGGCGCCGGTCGACACGCTGATGCCGGTCCACCTGATGGGGACCTGCCGACTCATTGGCGTGTCCACCCTCACCCTTTTGCTGGATCACGCCACGAACTGCAGTGCGCAGACTGGTGTGGTGCACCTCGGCATCCACAAGCGCGCAGCTGCGGACCTTCGGAGCTGGCGGTGATGAGCCGGAACGCTCCGGTGCACAGACGGTGGCGGCTCGGTCAGACCCCCTGCTTTCCGGGCCGTCACCCCGTCTCGGCGTGACCCTCTCCCACCTCGGGTGAGAGCAGCCGCCGGGGATCTCCCTGGCCAGCGTTGATGTCGTCGACGTCGTTGGCCGCCCATGCCGCCGAGAAGAGGGTGAGCCGGGCGATCAGGTTGAGCCAGAACAACAGGCCGACCACGATGGCGATCGAGGCGAACAACGGGTTGTCGGTGACCCGCGGGAGCAACGTGGCCGCCGAGAGCTTCAAGAGGCCGAAGCCGACGCCGCCCACTAAGGCGCCCTGTCGCAGGTCGCGCCACTGCGAAGGCACGCGCGAGAGCACCCGAAGGAGCACCATCATCAACGCCGTGTCCGCGACAACGCCCACCACCAATCCTGACAAAGCGAGGATCCAGCCCTGACCTGACATTGAGATGCGATCCGCGATCCAGCTTGCCGCCGCACCGACCGTGGTGGTCAACACAGCACTGAGGGCGATACCGAGCCCAAGAGAGAAAAGCAGGCTGAGGTCCCGAACCTTGTTCGTGATCAGGTTGCCCCCAGAACCCTTGACCCCGAAGACCGCGCGTACTCCCTCACGGGCAGCACCCAACCAGCCCAGCCCTGCCAGGACCAGGGTCACGAAGGCAAGGACACCGGTGATCGTGAGGACACCGGCGTCCGGGGTCTGGACCGGGATAAGTCCGTTGGGGTGCTGCGCATCCTGGACGAAGCCCGGCAGGTACTGGTTCAGCTGATCAGTGATCGAGCCGAGCAGTTCGGTGTGCCCTCTCAGGAAGAACCCGAAAACGCTGAACGAAAGGGCGACGGCAGGAAAGACCGAGAAGAAGGCGAAGTAGCCGACGCCTGCGGCCAGGACGTTGCCGCGCGCCTCGCTGTAGCGCCTCCATGCTCGCCAGGGCTTGCCGTTCCGAAGCCGGGGGAACAGCGCGCTCACGGCCTCGGAACTCCGCCGGATTGCCCGCTCGGTCCAAACTGGAACGTGCGCACCGCGCGCGACCCCAGATCGGCGCCATGCTCGTAAAGGCAGAAGGCCCGCACGTCGAACGAGCACTCATACGAGGCCAGGTCGTCGAAAGCTCGGTCCATCGCCGCGTCATCGACGTGGTGGGCCACCGTGACGTGCGGGTGATAGTAGAACTGCACGTCCCGCTTCAGCGGGCCCGTGCGGATGGCCTGCTCGATCCGCTCGCACGCACTGATGCCACCGGCCACCTGGACGAAGACCACCGGAGAGATCGGCCGGAAGGTTCCCGTGCTGCGCAACACCATGGTGAAAGGCTCTTGCGCAGCGGCCACGCGGGCCAGGTGTTCCTCGATCTCAGGACCTTGGTCATCGTCGATCTCGGTCGGCGACAGGAGCGTGACGTGGGTCGGGATCGACTCGGCCGACGGGTCGCCGTAGGACGCCCGAAGCCGCTGGAGCTCACCGGCGAACGGCGGCGGAATCACGATGGACACGCTGATCATGTTCATCCGCGTCTATCGTTTGCCCGGCAGAAAGCCGACCCGGTCATAGACCCTCGCCAGGGTGGCGCTGGCCACAGCCCGGGCCCGCTCAGCGCCTTCGGCCAGGATCCGGTCAAGCTCATCCTGGTCAGCCAGCAGAGCGAGGGTGCGGTCGCGATACGGAGTCGCGCGGTCCACGACAATATCGGCGACGTCCTTCTTCAGGTCGCCGTAACCCTTGCCCTGGTAGTCCGCCTCAAGTGCTTCGATCGACCGCCCCGACAGAGCTCCGAGGATGCAGATCAGGTTTGAGACACCGGGCTTCTCCGCCTCGTCAAAACGAATGTCGCGCTCAGCGTCCGTGACGGCGGACTTGATCCTCTTGGCGATGATCCTGGGATCCTCAAGCAGGTCGATCACACCACTTTGACTTTGCGCCGACTTGCTCATCTTCGACGTGGGGTCCTGAAGGTCATGGATCTTGGCAGTCGCCTTGACGATGTGCGGCTCGGGGACCGTGAAGGTCTTGCCGTAGCGGGAGTTGAAGCGCCCTGCGAGGTCACGAGTCAGCTCGAGGTGCTGTCGCTGGTCCTCGCCGACCGGGACCTGGTCGGCGTCATACAGCAGGATGTCCGCGGCCATGAGCACCGGATAGTTGAACAGTCCCACCGTTGTTCCTTCGGCGCCTTTCTTGCCGGCCTTGTCCTTGAACTGGGTCATCCGGCTGGCTTCACCAAAGCCGGTGAGGCAGGACAGGACCCAGGCCAGCTCGGCGTGCTCGCTGATGTGGCTCTGCACGAAGACGGTGGCCCTCGCCGGGTCCACGCCACCGGCGAGGTACTGCGCGGCGGTACGACGGGTGCGCTCGCGCAATGTTGCCGGCGCGACCTCGACGGTGATCGCATGCAGGTCGACCACGGCGTAGAACGCGTCGTGCGTGTCCTGCATCTCCACCCAGTTGACCAGTGCGCCAAGGTAGTTGCCCAGGTGCAGCGAGTCGTGCGTCGGCTGCATGCCGGAGAGCAGACGGGGCTTGCGCGGAGTATCGGGGCTTGCTGGGTTCCCGCTCGCGCGTGCTTCAGGGGCAGGCATGCGCGTCGGGGGAGTTTCATGCGCGGGCATGCGCCTCATTCTGTCAGGTGAACGAGCCACCCGTACGCGCGGCTAGATGTGGCGGTCCTGCCATGCTCCAAACGGGAATCGACGGAATCGTGGCACGATGCATAGGTGCTGGCACGACACCGCGACGTCGAGGCTCTCCCTGCCAATGGGCTGGCGGTGAGCTGATGAGCGAGCACCCCGCGACGTCACCCGGGGTTCGCCGGACGTCCACGACCCTGGCCGACGGTCGCGAGCTCATCTACTTTGACGACTCCGAGCCCTACCGCAGTGGTGCCCAGAGCCGCGACGTCGTCGATGATCGACCGCTGGTTGAACGCCCGGTGGCCGGGACGATGCGCCTGGACGCGCTGACCGGTGACTGGGTCTCCATCGCCGACCACCGTCAGGACCGGACGTTCCTGCCCCCCGCCGACGAGTGCCCCCTCTGCCCGACAGGGGGCGGCACGATGCCCTCCGAGATCCCCGCCCACGAGTACGACGTGGTCGTCTTCGAGAACCGTTTCCCTTCATTCGCCGGCGGGTCAGCACTGACCGGCGAGTCAGCACAGACCGGCGAGTCCGCGGCGTCCCCTGGACCCACTGCCAACCCACTGCTGGCCCATGCGCCGGCGCTGGGCCGCTGTGAGGTCGTCTGCTTCACCAGCGACCACCACGCCAGCTTCTCGTCACTGTCGGTGACCCGGGCCCGGACGGTCGTGGACGTCTGGGCCGACCGCACCCGCGAGCTGTCAGCAATCGACGCCGTCGAGTACGTGTTCTGCTTCGAGAACCGGGGCCAGGAGATCGGTGTCACCCTCCACCACCCGCACGGCCAGATCTATGCCTACCCGTTCGTGCCCGCCCGCACCGCTGCGCTCTTGCGCGAGGCCACGGCCCACCATCGGCGAACGGGTCGGCTGCTGGGCGCCGATCTCCTTGCCGCCGAGCTGGATGCCGGTTCGCGGGTGGTCGTCAGGGCTACCCACTGGACGGCCTACGTTCCGTATGCCGCGCGCTGGCCGGTCGAGGTGCACCTGGTCCCCCACCGTGATGTCCCCGATCTGGTCGCGTTGGACAACGCCGAGCGCGACGAGCTTGCCGCGGTCTACCTCGACCTGTTGCGCCGCCTGGACCGCTACTACCAGGGCCCTGACGGTTCGCCGATCGCCCTGCCCTACATCGCCGGCTGGCATCAGGCACCGGTTCGTCAGGGGCGCGAGGTCTCCCGCCTGCACCTGCAGATCATGTCGGTCCTTCGCGCGCCTGGCCGCCTGAAGTACCTCGCCGGTTCTGAGTCCGGTGTGGGCGCCTGGATCAACGATGTCTCCCCCGAGGCCGTGGCCGCTCGCCTGCGTGAGGTGGGCTGAGCGGCCTATGTCCTCCACGCCCCACCGATCACCAGGATCCAACAGATCGGCTGTCGCGCAGTCCTTTTCGGATGCTTTCGGGTCGGAACCAGCAGGAGTGTGGTCGGCACCGGGACGGGTCAACCTCATCGGCGAGCACACCGACTACAACGACGGCCTGTGCCTGCCGATCGCCCTGCCGCACCGCACGTATGCCGCGGTGCGGCTTCGGTCGGACCGCCGGCTGAGGCTGCGTTCCTTGCAGTCGGCCGACTCCTACGACCTCGAGCTTGATCACATCAGGCCCGGCAACCCGACCGGCTGGGGCGGCTACGCGGCCGGGGTGATGTGGGCGCTGCAGGAAGCCGGCCACCGGGTGCAGGGGCTGGAAGTGGTGGTGGACGGCCACGTCCCTGTTGGAGCCGGGCTCTCCAGCTCTGCAGCGCTCGAATGTGCCATCGCCGCAGCGGCATCCGACCTCATGGGGCTGGACCTGCTGGGCGATGACGACGCGCGTTCATCCCTCGCCGCGATCTGCATGAATGCCGAGAACACGATCGCGCGGACGCCGACCGGTGGCATGGACCAGTCAGCGTCTTTGCGCTGCGAGGCGGCCCACGCGTTGTTGCTCGACTGTCGTGACAACTCCGTACAGCAGGTGCCGTTCGACCCACCTACGCATGGCCTGACACTGCTTGTCATGAACACCCGCGCCGCGCACTCATTGGTCGACGGTCAGTACCAGGCTCGTCGTGCCGACTGCACGGAGGCTGCCCGCCAGCTGGGTGTGCGCTCGCTGAGAGAGGTGCCTGTCCACGGCCTCGAGGAGACGCTGGAACGGTTGTCCGACAAGGGAATACGGGCGCGGGCACGGCACGTCGTCACCGAGATTGACCGGGTTCGCACGGCGGTGAGCCTGCTACGCGCCGGGCGGATGTCCGAGATGGGTCCGGTGTTCAGCGCCTCACACGCGTCCATGCGCGACGACTTCGAGATCTCTTGCACCGAGCTCGACGTCGCGGTCGAGGTGGCAATGGGCCACGGCGCCCTGGGCGCCCGGATGACCGGCGGAGGATTCGGCGGCTCAGCCATTGCCCTGGTGCCGGCCGACAGCACCGCAGCGTTGACAGCGGCCCTCGTTCAGGATTTCGCGGACCACGGCTTCGGCGTCCCGGACTGCTTTGCTGTCACAGCAGGCGGACCAGCAAAACGCGAGCGCTAACTCGACACGCCACGGTGGGGTCGGGTCGGCCGTGCTGGGGACATCTTCCTCAGGGCCGCGTGAAGTTCGCCGCGACGGTCCACCGGCCGTTGGCATAGACCGCAGCCACCCCGACGCTGCGCAGTGTCGAGTCGAGGACGTTTGCGCGGTGGCCAGGCGAAGCCATCCATGCGGCCACGGTGGCGTCGGCCGTGGTATAGCCGCGGGCCAGGTTCTCGGACACGCGCGACGCGTGACAGCGGCTCAGGATCGGGGCCAGAGGGCGGTGATAGAAGAGCCCTGTGCGCGCAAGGTAGGCGGCCCAGTATTCGGCGTACCAGTCCGGACACCAGTTCGCCACGAGCTTGACCTGGTGGTACCTGGCCCGCTGGACGTTCATCGCGTAGATCACCCGTGCCTCGTAGGCGGCGACAGTGGCGACGGTGGGCACGTATGCCGCCTGAGCCGGGGCAGCCGTGACGACGAGCGACGAGCCCAGGACCAAGGGCAGAGCCATCGCCATACCGAGACGTCGAGCGATGATTCCTCGTCGAAATATCATGCGAATATACTAGATCGACCTACCGCATATTCACTAGGGATCTACGTAAATCTCGTACAAACGGACTAGGCGTTTCCATGGATCCCGGCCTTCACCCGGGTCAGGCCGGATTCAGGGGCTGATTCGCCGCCCAAAACCGGCCTGACGCGAGTAGCAGCCTGTGGCGAACAGGCTCAAGCAGAGGGCATGGCCTGCTGGAGGTTGTCGGCAATGGCAGCCAGGAACTCCTCGGTGGTCAGCCAGGACTGGTCCGGACCGACCAGCAGCGCGAGGTCCTTGGTCATCTTGCCCTCCTCGACCGTCTGCACGCAGACCCGCTCCAGCGTCTCGGCGAACGCCGTCACCTCGGGGGTGCCGTCGAGCTTGCCGCGGTGCTTGAGACCGCCGGTCCATGCGTAGATCGAGGCAATCGGGTTCGTGGAGGTGGGCTTGCCCTGCTGGTGCATGCGGAAGTGCCGTGTCACCGTGCCGTGGGCAGCCTCGGCCTCGACCGTCTTGCCGTCGGGGGTCATCAGGACCGAGGTCATCAGGCCGAGCGAGCCATAGCCCTGGGCCACCGTGTCGGACTGAACGTCACCGTCATAGTTCTTGCAGGCCCAGACGTAGCCGCCCTCCCACTTCATGCACGCTGCCACCATGTCGTCGATCAGGCGGTGCTCGTAGGTGAGACCGGCAGCGTCGTACGACTCCTTGAACTCCTTGTCGAAGACCTCCTGGAAGATGTCCTTGAAGGCGCCGTCATAGGCCTTGAGGATGGTGTTCTTGGTCGAGAGGTAGACCGGGTACTTGCGCTCCAGGCCGTAGTTCAACGACGCGCGGGCGAAGTCCTCGATGGACTTGTTGAAGTTGTACATGCCCATCACCACGCCCCCGTCGGCCGGTATGTCGACAACCTCCATCTCGATCGGCTCATAGGCCGACGCGTCGGTCGGGTGCCAGGAGATCGTGACCTTGCCGGCGCCGGGAACCTTGAAGTTGGTTGCCTTGTACTGGTCACCGAAGGCGTGGCGACCGATAATGATCGGCTTGGTCCAGCCCGGCACCAGACGCGGGACGTTGCTGATGACAATGGGCTCACGGAAGATGGTGCCGCCGAGGATGTTGCGGACCGTGCCGTTGGGCGAGGGCCACA
>JBDTMW010000064.1:0-9911 GCA_039934065.1 Actinomycetota bacterium
GACATCACCGGGGTCAGCGTCTTCAACCAGGACCTGCGCGACTTCGAGTTCCGGCCGGGCGCCATCTTCGCCAACGTCGTGGTCGGTGACGAGATCAACCGTGCCTCCCCCAAGACGCAGTCGGCGCTGCTGGAGTGCATGGAGGAGAGCCAGGTCACCGTCGACGGCCAGACCTATGAGCTCCGGAGCCCGTTCATGGTGATGGCCACCCAGAACCCGATCGAGATGGAGGGCACGTACCCCCTGCCCGAAGCCCAGCGCGACCGCTTTATGGCACGCATCTCGATGGGCTACCCGTCTTCAGCCGCCGAGATCGCCATGCTGGACAGCCAAGGCGGTGCGTTCCCTCTCGAGGAGATGGAGCCGGTCACCGATGGCGACACCGTCGCGAAGCTCATTCGCACGGTGCGGACCGTGCACACCAGCCCGGCTGTCAAGCAGTACGTCGTCGACCTCACCACTGCGACACGCTCCACCCCGGCATTGCGCCTGGGAGCATCCCCTCGCGCCAGCCTGCATCTTTTGGGCGCAGCCCGGGCCTTTGCCGCCCTGGCAGGACGAGATCACGTCCTGCCTGACGACGTGCAGCGCCTGGTCGCGCCCGTCCTGGCCCACCGGATGATCCCGGCGGGCGAGACCCAGGCGGGTCGGCGCACCAGTGAAGACGTCCTGCACGAGATCGTCCGACGGGTACCGATCCCGGCGACGGCACGCTGAACGGCATACGGACAAGGGACGGCCCAGCACAGTGACCCGCATCCGAGACAAGCTCACCACTCGCGGCCACGCCTTTGCGGCCGCCGGTTTGACGTTGCTGGTGGGCGGCGTCGTTCTCGGGTTCTCCGATATCACCCGCGTCGGAGTGCTACTGGCCTCGTTGCCGTTGCTGGCAGCCATGGCCACGACGGCTGCCGTCAACATCGTCGAGGTGTCGCGCCACGTTCACCCTGCCCGTCTCGTCGTCGACCAGCCGGCCAGCGTCCAGATCGTTTTTGAGAACACCTCGGGCTGGCGCACGCAGCTGCAGCTCGCCGAGGAGCACGTGGACCGGGTGCTGGGCGACCGGCCTCGTTTCGTCTTGCCGCCGATGGAGCCCGGCGGGATCCGCGAGGTGGACTACCAGATCCGCTCCCACGTCCGTGGACGTCATCGGGTCGGGCCGCTCACCTTCCGGGTGCGGGACCCGTTCGGCCTGGCGACGATCGCCGCAACGCTGCCGGGCTCCACCGACGTTCTTGTTCTGCCTCGCATCGAGGTCCTCGGCCGTGGGGGCCTCCATGCCGACGGACTCGGCGCTGAGGGCACGATCCCCCACATGGTCGCGCTCCATGGTGAGGACGACGCGGCGGTCCGGGAATATCGCGACGGCGACGATCTGCGTCGTATTCACTGGCCGACCACGGCACATCGGGCCGAGCTGATGGTTCGCCAGGAGGACCGACCGGCCAGACGGCGTGCCGTCATCCTGATGGACTCGCGCGCTGACGGGCACCGGGGCTCGGGTGCGCTGGGGTCCTTCGAGTGGGCGGTAACAGCGACTGCATCGATCGCTGCCCACCTAGCCGGAAACCACTACGCCCTCCACCTGGTGAGCAGCGAGACCACCGCCACCGGCGAGGCGACCCAGACCGTCGAGATCGACAATGCGCTGGCCTCGCTGGCCCTGGCCCTGCCCGGCACTGCCCAGCAGTTCGACGAGGTGCTCCACTGGGCTCATCCGCTGACCTCGGCCGGCGGCCTGGTGATCGCCATCCTCACTGATCACGACGAAGCCGGGCTGCGGCGGACCGCGTCCCTGCGCCAGCCGGGCGGCACCGGTCTGCTGTTTCTGCTCGACTCCAGCAGCTTCGCCCGGGGACGACCCGGACCGCCCGCCGACCAGGCGCTGGCATGTGCCTCAGTGGCCAGGTCCGCAGGCTGGAGCACGTGCATCGTGGTTTCGGGCATGACGGTGGCCCACGCCTGGGACATCACGGCAGCCAGCTCTCTGTCCGCGATCGGAGCCGGTCGATGAACAGCCAGAAGTGGCGAGGCCTCGACGCGACACTGGCCGCGGCCGCCACGCTGGCAGCGGCCTGGCCGATTTCCACGCTACTGATCGAGCCGACCTGGGTTGGCCGAACGCTGTTGCTGCTCGCCGTGATCGGCCTCAGCGGAGTGGGCGCAAGGTCGCTCGCCCTGCGGGGCTGGCAGGTCCTGGTGGTGCAGCTGGTGTGTCTGATCCTGGCAGCGAGCGCGATCTTCGGCAGGGGTCATCTCTGGCACGGTCTGCCGACCTTTGAGACACTGGGGGTCGCAGCCAAGCTCGTCAGCGAGGCCATCGCCTCCGCGCAGAAATACGCCGCACCGGCGCCGACGACACCCGGCCTGACCTTCCTGGTAGCTGGATCAATAGCGCTGATCGCCTTGTCGGTGGACTACCTGGCAGTCACGCGCCGCTCTCCGTCGCTTGCCGGTCTGCCGCTACTGGCCGCGTTCCTGGCTGCTGCTGCCAACAGCGGTTCCTCGCTGCCGGTGAACTTCTTTCTCGCGGCTGCCGCCATGTGGCTCATCCTGGTCGCCAGATCGGGAAGCAGCCTTCTGCGCAGATGGGGTACTACGGTGACGGTGTCCCGCACACCGGCCCGGGGGACGATGGACCCCGAGGGCGTGTACCGCTACGCGTCAGTCGCGCGGGTAATGGGCGCGTTTGCACTGGTGGCGGCGGTCGCCATGCCGGTCGTCCTGCCCCAGCTCCCACCGAAGTACCTTCTCTCCGGACTTGCGCGCAGCCCGTTGGCCAAGGGCAACGTCTCAGCCGGGGTGGGCTTCTCGCTGAGCATCAACCTGGCCGACGACCTCGCGAACCGCAGCACCGAGCCGGTCCTTCGGTACACGACCTCAGACAGCTCACCGCCGCCCCTGCGAGTCGCCATAGGGTCCGCCTACCGGTCAGCGCAAGGTGTGTGGCTCCCTTGGGGCAAGCCAGTGCCCGACCTGGCGAGCAGCACCCGCGTCCCCGACCCACCCGGGCTGTCGCCGGACGTCCCCAGGACGCGATTCACCATGACCTTTACCGACAACCTGCTCAACGAGCCCAACCTCGCGCTGCCGTTTCCACTGATCTCTGCCGACCTGAAGGGTGTCGCGTGGGGGTCGGACAACGAGAGCCAGAACGTCAGAGCGGCCGGGCGCCCCGACTCGTACTCAGCGTCTTACTGGCGCCTGGATCCCGCCCCCACGATGCTGGCGGGCATTCCGCCCATGAGTGACCGCGATCGTCTCGCGTTTGCTGAGGACCTGAGGCTTGACGGGCCGTCTGCCGAGTTTGTCACTGCCCTGTCCGAGCGCCTCACGACCGGCAGGACCTCGGAGCACGACAAGGCCATGGCCATTCAGCAGTACCTTCGTGAAGATGGCGGTTTCACCTACTCCCTGACGCTGGCTCCTCCGGCCAAGAACCCGTCCGGCACGGATGCCGGCCTGGATCCTCTGACGAACTTCCTGGTCACCAAACGCGGCTACTGCGTGCAGTTCGCCACGGCCATGGTGATGATGTCGCGAGCTGCCGGCATACCCGCCCGATTGGATATCGGTTTCCTGCCCGGGACCCGGTCCAAGGGCGTGTGGACCGTGACCGCGTCTGACGCCCACGCGTGGCCGGAGCTGTACCTCGACGGCCTCGGCTGGACCAGGTTCGAGCCGACCGCCTCGAGGGCGGCAGCCCCCGCCTATGCCACTGCCACACCCGCCGGCCAGAGTTCGGGTTCCGGAAACAGGGGCGCGACGACGGATCCGGCTGCCCGTAACACCGCCTCAAACGGTCGGAACGATCCGTCGGCCTCGGGCGGAGCGGTCCCCGGAGCCGGCCTGAGCCCGACCTCGGTGTTTCGGTGGATGACACACGGATGGGGAGCGGTCCTGCTCGGGGTACTGCTCGGCCTGTTCGGCTCCTCGGTCGTGCCCATGGCGGCGCGTTGGCGTCGTCGACGCGACCTCCTCGCAGCGAGGACACCTGCCCAGCGGGTAGAGGTCGAGTGGCGGTTCCTGACGTCATCGCTCAGCGATCTCGGGATCGCGCCCGAGCCCAGTCACACCCCCCGGCAACTGCGCGCCTACTACGACCATGAGGCGCTCCTTGTTGGCGAGGCGTCCCAGGCTCTGGGCAGGACATTGCACACTCTCGAGCTCTCGCGCTATGCGGAGTCAGCTCCAGCAACCGACGGCCTGGCCGACGACGCGCGCCAGGTGATCAGGGCAGCAGCGGCAAGCCTGCGTGCCAGTGACCGACTCCGGGCAGCCTTCTGGCCCAGCATGGGTCTGGCCCAGCTCCACTCAGCCAGAGCCAACCTCGCCTGGAGAGTTCGGGCACCGTGGCGAGATGCGAGCATCGTTGTGCGCCAGTGGTTCTCACGCCGCGGCTAGCGCCTGCTGAGGTCAGTACTTGTGCATTGAAAGGGTCTAGATCCAGCCGCGGCGACGAAACGAGATATAGAGCGCGCCTGCGAGTGTGGTGATCAAGGCCGCGCTCAGGATCAGACCCGAGGGCCGGGCGAACCCGGGGTAGGGCACATTCTGGCCGAACCATCCGGTCACCGCCGTGGGAACGGCAATGATGGCCGCCCAGCCGGTGAGCTTCTTCATGACGGTGTTCAAGCGGGCGTCCTGCAGGGAGAGGTTGGTCTCGAAGACGGTGGTCACCATGTCCCGCAGCGACTCGGTCCACTCCGAGACGCGAAGGACGTGGTCGTACAGGTCGGCATACCAGCCATCGAGCTCGTTGCCATGCCCGATGCCCTCGCGGTAATGGCGCTGCACGGCGTTGACGACCTCGCGCATGGGCAGGATGACGCGACGCAGCTCGACCAGCTCCTTGCGCACGCGATAGGTCCGTTGCTGGATCTCGCGAGTCACCGCCTGGTCGTCGAACAAGCCATCCTCGAGGGACTCGATCGCGTCGTCCATGAGCTGGACCGTCTCGAAGTGCCCGTCCACGATGACATCGAGCAGGCCGTGCAGCAGAGCCCCGGAACCGAGCTTGAGCAGGTCCGCGTCGTCCTCCCAACGTTGCACCACCTGATCCATCTCGAATCCATTGCCGAAACGCACCGTCACCATGCCGTTGGGAAGGACGAACGCAGAGATGCGGCTGACGTGGAGCCGGGACTCGAGCACGCCGAGCTGCGAGTCGCGCCCGCTCTCAAGGTGCGTCGCGTATGCCGTCACGAAGGTGTGAGTGGCATGGCGCGTGGCCTTGGGTCGCTCGACACTCGCGACAGCGTCCTCGACGGCGTGAGGGTCCAGAGCCAGTTCCTCCGCGAGCCGTTGGAGGAGCTCGTGGTCGGGGTCGCACAGGTCGAGCCAGACCAGTGTGCCCTCCTCCTGCAGGTGATCGGAGATCTCCTGCAGGGGGAAGTCCTCAAGCTCGAGCCGGCCCTCGCGCCATAGGCGGGTCCGGACTTTGTCGCTTTTGCCAGTGCTCACGGAAACAGTCTGCACCGCCGGCGGCTTCGCGTGTCGCCGCGGGTTATGGCCAGTCGCCGTAGTCCGTTCGGCTACAGTTCCGAGACTTACCAACCCTCCGTGCCGAGGCGCCTTTAGGGTAGAAACGCTGCGAGGTTCCGATGGCAGGAGGTGCACATGGAAACTGATCAGCCTCGTTGGTTCTATGTCGGCGACGGGAAGCTGCGCCTCAAGAACGGTGACGGCTGGACCGACGAGTACCAGGTGATCGAAAGCCCCCGAGCCAAGGGCACCCAGACCACCGTGCTGGAACCAGACCCTCGAACACTGCAAGGGACCAAGCCGAAGAGCCACTTCATGAAGTGGCTTGCGGTCTGCACGAGTCTGGTCGTCCTGGGGGGAACTGGTGCGGCGTTCGCCACCGGTTCGCTGAACCTGGACGGACTGGGTTCTTTCGTGTCCGCATCCGGCCTCGGCACGACTCCTGATCAGGCAGAGATGCCAACCGGCAGTTCTCCGGCGGCGGCGTCATTCAAGCCGGGCAGCGCCTGGAACGGTGGCGGCTACGCGAAAGCCGACTACGCCAAGCGCGTCGGCGCCATCCCGGTCTGGGTGCGTGACATACGCAGGGACTCCGGAGACGCGCTGGCAACTCGCGTCGACCTGATGGGCCTGGGCTTCCAGTTCGACGCCGTCGGGGCCATGCCTGCGCCGCCAAAGATTGACCCGACATGGTGGGCGGCCACCAACGCCTCACTCTCGAAGCTGAGCCACGAGGCCGCTGACAAGTGGGCTGGGGGGAACCAGTCCGCGGCCAAGGCCAACCTGGAAACCGTCATCAAGAGCAGCAACACGATGATCACCAAGGTCAACGCTGCCTTCGGCCTGCAGATCGCCACGAGCAAAACGACAGCCTGACGCCGACCGGGGACCTTCGGCCCTACACCGCTCCGGCTCACGACGCGTCAAGCGCAGCCCACGAGCGACGCAGCGTGGTGGGCGTCGGCTTCCGGCCACAACCCAGCTAGCCGTTCCTCAACAACCGGCGACTCCTGTTGGGAACAAACACCTGTTGGGAACAAACACCTCCGGACAAAGGTGCAGGCCCCGGGGAGTATGAGTCTCCGGGGCCTGCGGTTGATCATCGACGATGAAGGCCGACAATCTCACGGTGGTCCGCTGGCTCTCCCCGCACGCTTCACCCGGCGGTCCCAGCAGGCAAGCCCACTGGTCAAGAACCTCGATCTCCATCCGATCCCGCTCCCGTTTCCGGGGGCGTATGGAGATGTCTACGCGATGTCCCGGCGGCCCGCAAGTGGTTTGGCACAACAGATTCCGAACGCACGGCGTGTCGCGTCCGCCACGCCGATGTGATCCAAGAACTCGGCCGATTTAGCGGCCTCCCCGACCAGGAGCTGGGTCACCGACGCATCCACTCGCAGGGTGGTTGCCCTGAGACGTTACGAGGCGTCGACGAGGGCGCGACTCACCATTTGCCGAACGACGTCGGGCGCGGCTTGACACTGCTCACGTCGATGGTCGACCTCGTCTCGGCGGGTCGACCCGCGGCCGCCTGCTCGGCTGCGTCGTTCGCGAGGATGTCGGCGGCAGTGTTCAGCGGGAACTGGTTGCCAGGGTCGTGGCCTGGCACCTTGACGAACTCCACGGCGCCACCACGAGTGTCCAGCGCTGCCCAGATGGCCTCGATGATGGCGGCGTTCTTCACCGGCTGGCGTTTGGAGTTCCGCATTCCGTTGCGCTGCCAGCCAGCACGCCAGGTGGTGGAGCAGTCCCGCGCGTAGGTCGAGTCGATCTGGATGACCAGATGAGGAACATCGGGGTGGTCCAGCAGAGCGTCCAGGACCGCACGCAGCTCAGCGATGTTGTTGGTGCCGGTGGCCAGCCCTGACGAGTGGTAGCTCCCATGCTCGTCCACCCACGCCCAGCCCGCCGGCCCGGGGTTGCCCAGGCATGCACCGTCGGTACCGACCGTCAACGATCGATCATGCATCTCAGTCCCTCTTGTTGGCTCCGACATCGGCCTTCTTCGAGCTCGGCGTTCTGATCCGCGACTGAGCGTAGGCGAGGACGGGCTCAGATCTCGATTCGACAAGCCCTCGGCGAGTACTTCTGGTCAAATTGATCTGCCCCACTGACTCACCATGACAGGATCGAAACGTGACCGGCCCATACGCGACAACCATCACCGCCGTCGCTCTGCTGCTGGCGGTCTGGACGCTGGTCCTTGCCGCGGCCAACCGACCTCAGAGACTTTCCCTGGTTGCCGGAGGCCTGGTGCTCGAGGCCCTACTCGTCGGCTTCGCCATCGGGGGGATCGTGCAGATGGTAGGAAGCGACCGGCACTTCGCCCGGGCTGAGTTCGTGGGGTACCTGCTCGGCTGCCTGGCCATCCCGCCGATCGCCGCGCTCTGGGCGTGGGGAGAAAAGTCCAGATCCGGCACCCTCGTGATCGCCCTCGGCTTTCTCCTCACCCCGGTGATGGTGATGCGGGTGCAGCAGGTCTGGGCGGGTCCCCTTGTCTGACATCGGCGACCGGACGGCTCCTACGCCGACGGGGCAAGGCCTCGGCCGGGTGCTTGTGGCGGTCTATGGCCTGTTCGCCCTCGCCGCTACGTCTCGCTCCGCAGTCCAGATCGCCACAGAGTTCGACAAGGCGCCGCTTGCCTACCTGTTGTCCGCGTTCGCCGCGATCGTGTACATCGTCGCCACGGTCTCGTTGGCGCGAGGCGACGTAACCTCGCGCCGGCTCGCGTCGATCGCCATCAGCATCGAACTCGTCGGGGTTGTCGTCGTTGGCGGCGTGAGCGAACTGCTCCCTGACGCCTTTCCTGCGGCAACGGTGTGGACCGGTTTCGGAAGTGGCTACGGGTTCGTGCCCCTGCTGCTGCCCTTCGTCGGACTCTGGTGGCTGAGGCACACGCGTTGAAACGGACCCAGCTGCTGACCACGGCAGATGAGGCGGTCGCCAGCTGTCAGGGATGAGGATCTGAGCTAGGTCACCGTCAGCAGGGTGTACATCCCGGCGCCGTAGTGACCGGCGAGGTTGCAGACCAGCTCGTACTGCCCGGGCGCCAAGGTGACCGTCGTCCAGCTGGACGCACCGGGCGCGACTCCTTCACCGGCGTCTTTCCCGTTGTTGTTGGATGCCTCGCCGAGGCTGCCCGCCTCATCGATCTTGGCGTTCCCGCCAATCGGGCGAGTACCGACGGTTTGAGAATCCGGAAGCGGGAGGATCACCATTTCGTGGTTGACGCCGCCGCCATTGGTCACCAGAAACGACACGGTCCCGTGGGCCACTGTGGCCTGGTCAGCGCTCAAGCGCATAGAACCGCCGGACATCATGCCGCCGCGCCCGCCCATCATTGATCCACCCGAATCTGTCAGGGAAACGTTCACCACGGTCCCTGGAAGACTGGGCGCAGCACGCGCGGAGCCGGATACGAATCCGCTGCCGCCTGGAATGACCCCACCGTTCCCGGCACCGACAGCCACCGCCACGGAGGCGACCAGTGCGGTCACGGCTACCACCAGCGCGCCTACCAGCAGGGGACGTCTCACAGCGGTCATTTCCTGTTGTCCTGGGTGCCCTGGATAGCGGCCCGCTGGGACTGCCACGCCGGTACGTCAATCTCGCCGTTGGCCATCCGGCGGTCGAGGATCTCCGCCGCCGACTCACCGGTCGGGCTGGGCGTTCGACCGCTGCTGCCGGGCAGCAACCGCATGACCAGCCACACGATCAGCCCGAGCAGGACGAGCCAGAACGCGCCTATGCCAAGCCATCCGAGCGAACCCATTCCGTTTCCGTACGAACCCATCATCGTGAACTCCTTCATGATCTGCCCGGTCCTTCCGGGTACCTCCACACTTGCGCCCGGGTGTCGCGGTCTTGGTCAGGAACCATGAAGAAACGGCGTAGAAGCCCGGGTTCTTGCGGCCGCCGCCGCTGCGGCCACTGCGCAGCCCAGCTTTACTTGCCGTTCTTTTCGTCGCCGTCGTGTTGGTGGTGGTTCCCGCCGTGCCCAGGGTGTTCGGCGGCTTCGTCGCTGGCAGGGGCGTCCTGGTGCTGGGTTTCCGTGGTCGGGGGTCAGGCCTGCCGGGCTGAAGAGCAGTTCCGTGACGTAGCCGTGGCGTTGCGTAGTAAAGTAAGGCTTACCTTACTAAGGGAGTGGCACTGTGTTCGCGAACTATCTCATCGGCCTGCGCGAAGGCCTCGAGGCATCGCTCGTGGTCGGAATCCTGGTCGCCTACGTCGTCAAGGCTGGCCACCGTCAACGCCTGAGGGCGATCTGGGCCGGCACGGCCGTTGCGATTCTGATCTCGCTCGCCTTCGCTGGCGGGCTGACCCTCACGTCGCGCTCATTGTCCGACGCGGCACAGGAGGCCTTCGCAGGCACGATGTCGATCATCGCCGTCGTGCTGGTGACCTGGATGGTCTTCTGGATGCGACG
>JBDTMW010000065.1:0-9750 GCA_039934065.1 Actinomycetota bacterium
TGATGATCCGGCCGGCCAGGAGCGACTCCAGCGCCCAGACCAGGTGCGGCAGGTCAATCCGGTTCATCGTCGAGCAGTAGCAGACGTTCTTCTCGAGGAAGGCGATGTTCTGCTTCGGGAACATGGTTGCGAGACGTCGCACAAGGTTGAGCTCGGTGCCCACGGCCCACGAGCTTCCATCCGGTGCCGCGGCGATGGTCTGGATGATCCGCTCGGTCGATCCGACCACATCCGCAGCTTCGACCACCTCGTACTGGCATTCGGGATGGACGATGATCTTGACGCCGGGGATCGTCGCGCGTGCTGCCTCGACCGCTTCGAGGGAAAAACGGCCGTGGACCGAGCAATGTCCGCGCCACAGGATGACCCGCGCCGCCCTGACCTGTTCGCGGGTCAGACCCCCCGCCGGTTTGTGCGGGTCGAACACGACGCAGTCCGTCAGGGAGAGGCCGAGCTCGCGGACCGCGGTGTTGCGCCCCAGGTGCTGGTCGGGCAGGAACAGGACCTTGCCCCCGCCTTCGAGTCCACCGTGTTGGTCAAATGCCCACTGCAGTGCGGTCTTCGCGTTGCTTGACGTGCAGACGGTGCCCCCGTGGCGACCGGTAAACGCCTTGATGGCGGCCGAGGAGTTCATATAGGTCACGGGAACCAGGGTGTCTGCGGCACCCATCTCGGTCAGGTCGTCCCACGCGTCCTCGACCTGGCCGATCGCGGCCATGTCCGCCATCGAGCAGCCTGCAGCCAGGTCGGGGAGCACAACTTTCTGATGGTCGGCCGTCAGGATGTCGGCCGCCTCGGCCATGAAGTGCACACCGCAGAAGACGATGTATGCCGCCTCTGGGCGCGCGGCCGCTTCCTTGGCGAGCTTGAAGCTGTCGCCGGTGACATCAGCGAACTCGATGACCTCGTCGCGCTGGTAGTGGTGGCCCAGGATGAAGACCTTGTCCCCGAGGGACGCCTTGGCGATCCGGGCACGTTCCACCAGGCCAGGGTCGGACGGAGCCGGCAGGTCACCGGGGCACTCGACACCCCTCTCGGTGGCCAGGTCACGGCCCTGGCCGAGGACGAGCAGAGACAGAGGGCTGGGGTGTGGCTGTTCCGTCGCGGTGCTCACGCTCTGATCGTATGCCGCCTGATGTCGCACCCACGACCCCGAGCCGCAGTCTGCCAACGCGGGACCGCTGGAGAAGCGCAGTTCGACCAGGTGATGGGCCCTCTGACGGCCTTGATGGCGGGCCGTCCGCTACTAGCCTGGATACACTTTCGAGCCTGGTGGCGGGTTTGACCGCTGGCCAAGCGGCCTCAAAGGGTGAGGCTGCCCGAAAGGGAGTGGACAGATCGACGTGCACCATGTCGTCAGTGACATCCACGGGCATGTCGAGCCACTGGTCCGGGCACTTCAGAAGGCAAGTCTGCTCGACTCCAACCGTGCCTGGAGCGGTGAGCGGGCCCATCTCACCGTCCTCGGGGACTTCTTCGACCGTGGTCCGGACGGCATTGGCGCCGTCGACCTGATCCGCCGGTTGCAGGACGAAGCGGGCAGTGCCGGCGGGCGCGTGGATGCCCTGCTCGGTAACCACGAGATCCTCGCCCTGGGCATGCACCGTTTTGGTGAACGGCTCGTGCAGTCACTCCCGTGGGGCGGACGTAGCTTCGCCAGGAGCTGGGCCCTCAATGGCGGCCTGGCCAGTGATCAGGAACGTCTCACGGAGGCGCATATTGCCTGGCTCAGCGGGCTGGACGCCATTGCCTTGACGGGCCCCGACCTTCTGCTGCACTCCGACACCTCCGGCTATCTCCGGTGGGGCGACAGCGTCGAGCAGATCAACCAAGCGGTGCGCGACGTGCTCGCCAGTGATGACCTGGAACGGTGGTGGGAGTGCTGGGCCATGCTGACCAACCGGTTTGCATTCGCTGACCACGACGGTGAGCAGGCCGCCGTGAAGGTCCTCGACCAGCTAGGCGGCGAGCGCATCGTCCACGGCCACAGCATCATCGCCACACTGACCGGACAGGCTTCCGCAGAGGTCACCGGCCCGCTCACCTATGCGGGCGGTCGAGTTCTCGCCATTGACGGAGGCATCTACGCCGGCGGCCCCTGTGTGGTCGTCCGCCTCGACGATGACCCCGTCAGAGCCATGACGTGACCTGCCACCTGCCTGACCTGCCTGACCTGCCTGACCTGCCACCTGCCTGACCGGCCATCCGCCTGGCCTGGAGCCTGCGACCGGCCTGACAACATGGGCACGTGCGCATTCTCATAGCCCCCGACTGTTTCTCCGGCACCCTCAGCGCAGCCCAGGCCGCCGAGGCGATCGCCGGCGGCTGGCGACGCACGGCGCCCGATGACGACCTCGCCCTGGTGCCGCTGAGCGATGGCGGACCCGGGTTTATTGACGTCCTGTCCAGAGCGCTTGTCGGTGAGACCGTGTCCGTGACCGTGGCAGATCCGCTCGGGCGTGCGGTTCCAGCCGCCATCCTGATGGTTGACGTGGGCACCACGCGGACGGCATACATCGAGTCTGCGCAGGCGTGCGGTCTGCACCTCCTCTCCCAGGACGAGCGCAACCCCATGGTCACCAGCACCTACGGCGTGGGCCAGCTCATCGACGCAGCCGTGGGCGAGGGTGCGGCTCGGGTCGTGGTCGGGCTTGGTGGCAGCGGGACCAACGACGGGGGAGCCGGCATGCTCGCCGCACTCGGGGCCGGCGATCCGAAGACTCTGGCCGTGGGGGGTGCCGCGCTGAGCCGGCTTGCAGTCGATGCCCTGGAAGGCCTCCCGGTGGTCCGAGAGCGGCTGCGCTCGGTCGAGCTCGTCCTGGCCACCGATGTCGACTCGCCTCTGCTCGGGCTTCAGGGAGCGAGTGCGGTGTTCGGACCTCAGAAGGGTGCGACGCCCGAGATGGCACAGGAGCTCGAGTCGGCGTTGGGGCGCTTCACCGAGGTCGTCGGCACGGTCGATCCCAACCGCCGGGACCTGCTCACAGGCACGGCGATTCGACGGGATCGCAAGCCGGGTGCGGGTGCCGCTGGTGGCCTGGGCTACGGCCTGTTGTTACTGGGTGGTCATCGGGTCAGCGGGGTGCAGGTGGTGCTGGAGGCCGTCGGTTTTGATGCCATGGTCCTGGCCGCCGACCTGGTCATCACCGGCGAGGGCACCTTCGACTGGCAGAGTCTGCGTGGCAAGGTCGTCGCAGGCGTGGCTGAGGCCGCCCTGGCCAGGGCAAGACCGACCGTGGTCATCGCCGGACAGGCGCTGGTGGGGCGTCGCGACTCGATGGCGCTGGGTATCAGCGGGACCTATGCCGTGGCGGAGAACCCGGGTCAGCTCGCAGCCGCCCTGGCCGACCCCGCTGGGACCCTCAGCAGGAGGACCGAAAGAGTGGCCACGACGTGGTCCACCCGTCAGCCCTGACAACGTAGGCTTTGGTAACAGGGAACACATTCGAGCGACGGTGGGTTGGCAATGTTGACCATCTGTTGCACGACGCGGAGACCGCTCAAGAGCACATGCTCAACCGACAGATGCTTGACGAACACTTGCTCGACCGACACATGCTTGACCGACACATGCTCGACTAACTACCGAAGGACGCACCCATGAGTGTTCAGGACGACACCCAGGCTCGACTCGCACAGGCAGTTGCTGAGGAGGCCTCGGCCGACAAGCCAGCACACGGCGTGCTGCTCTCTGACGTTGCCGCCGTCAAGGTGAAGAGCCTGCTTGAACAAGAGGGCCGCGACGATCTTCGCCTGCGAGTCGGTGTTCAGCCCGGCGGCTGTTCCGGCTTGGTCTACCAGTTGTACTTCGACGAGCGCACCCTCGATGGCGACCTGGTTGTCGACTTCGGCGGTGTCGAGGTCGTCATCGACCGGATGAGTGCCCCATACCTCGACGGCGCGTCAATCGACTTCGCCGACACCATCGAGAAGCAGGGCTTCACCATCGACAACCCGAACGCCGGCAGCTCGTGCGCCTGCGGCGACTCCTTCAGCTGATCTGAGACAGGTTCAACCCGTCGGTGCTGGTTGAACCCAGTAGACGGGTTGATCGTGCGGGGTTGACCCCGCGCCCTGATGGCGCGTCCTCGTGACGAGCCGCTCGCCTACAGCCCTTCGATGTATGCCGCGAAGCCGTCGACCAGCGCTGAGGCGTTCTCGGGGACATCGATCGCGGCGAAGCTTGAGGCAGCCCATGGACGGGGCGCCGCCACGTCAAGCGCGATGTCACGGCAGTCCTGAGCCAGTTCGGCCAGACTGCCCTCGTCAAGGCCGTCGCGGGGACCGGGGAAATAGATCGAAGTCGTCATGAAGACACCGTATTTCCGTTGTGGGACAAGGGAAATACGTACCACTCGGTAACACTCGCCAGTAACAACGGCAGTGTGACTGCACTCCGGGATGCGATCTGGGCTTCGAGCGCGGGACCGGCGCGAGGTAGGTTGCCTGCGTGCGTATCGCCATCACCGGATCCATTGCCACTGACCACCTGATGACCTATAGGGGCAGGTTCGCCGACTCCCTGGTGGTCGACCAGCTGGACAAGATCGCCCTGTCCTTCCTGGTCGAAGACCTCGAGATCCGGCGCGGGGGTGTCGCCGCCAACATCGCCTTCGGTATGGCCAACCTGGGACAGCAGCCGATTCTCGTGGGGGCCGCCGGCGAGGATTTCGTGGAGTACCGTTCCTGGCTTGAGCGTCACGGCGTCGACTGCGACTCGGTGCACATCTCAGAGACCCGCCACACAGCCCGTTTCGTGTGCACCACCGATGATCACATGGCTCAGATCGCCACCTTCTACGCCGGCGCGATGAGCGAGGCCCGTGAGATCGAGCTTGGCCCCGTTGCCACCAGGGTCGGCGGACTCGACCTGGTCGTCATCGGCTCGAACGACCCCGAGGCCATGCTTCGACACACCCAGGAGTGCCGGACCCGCAAGATCCCGTTCGCTGCTGACCCATCGCAGCAGCTCGCGTTCATGGACGGCGAGTCGATCCGCGAGCTGATCGACGGGGCGGCCTACCTGTTCACCAACGAGTACGAGGCGGCGCTGACCGAACAGAAGACCGGTTGGAGCGCCCAGATGATCGCGGAGCGCGTCCAGACGCGGGTCATCACCAAAGGCAAGGACGGTGCGCGTATCACCACGCTCGGCGAACCACCGATCGATGTCGCGGTGGCCAATGAGGTGCGCAAGGCTGACCCGACCGGTGTGGGCGACGCCTTTCGTGCCGGCTTCCTGACCGGGATGGCGTGCGGGTTGGGCCACGAACGTTCAGCGCAGATCGGCTCGATGCTGGCGACCTACGTCGTGGAAACCATTGGCACGCAGGAGTACGAGCTGGGCCGTAGGCGGTTCCTGGAGCGCTTCACCGAGGGATACGGTGCCGAGGCCTGTGCCGAGATCGAGGCCCACATCACCTGCCCGCGCCCCTGACCGGTTGACTGATCCGGATGCCGATCGAGCCCCCGCCCTCGCGCTGGCAGCTGGATCTTGACCGGGCGACGCCGGATGACGACCTCGTCGGTCTCGGTGCGGATCTTGAGCCAGGCACTGTGCTCATGGCCTATCGCGCGGGGTTGTTCCCGATGGGGATCGGTGATGATGGCGGCACGCCCACAGGATGGTGGTCACCAGACCCACGTGGCGTGCTGTTGCACGGTGACCTCAAGATCAGCCGCTCATTGCGGAAGTCGTTGCGCCAGTTCGAGATTCGCGTTGACACTGCCTTCGCAGCAGTCGTCGAGGCCTGCGCCGATCCGACCCGCGACGGCTGTTGGATCACTGCTGACGTGATTGAGGCGTACACCCGTCTGCACGAGCTCGGATGGGCCCATTCGGTCGAGGCGTGGCGTGATGGTGAGCTGCAGGGTGGTCTCTATGGCCTGTGCCTGGGTGGGCTGTTCGCGGGAGAGTCGATGTTCCACCGCGCGACCGATGCGTCCAAGTGCGCGTTGGTGGGTCTTGCCGAGCGGGTGTTCGCCGATGGCGACACGCGAAGGATCATCGATGTGCAGTGGGCCACCCCACACCTGGCGAGCCTGGGCGTCACAGAGATGTCGCGCAGCGACTACGCCTCTCGACTCGGGCGCGCACTGCCGCTGCCCCCACCGGCCGCTTTCGCCGGTTGAGGTCCGACGACCACGACGAACCGAAGGTATGCAGGGTCGGCCACCGCCGTCATCTCGCGCAGCTCGTGTTTGCGCAGTCGGCACCACGCGGGGATGTCGTGCCTGGCTGCCGGATCGCTCGTGAGCACGACGATCCGGGTGCCGGCCGGTGCGTCTCGGGCGGCCTCCGCGAGACGGATAACAGGCAAAGGGCAGCGCAGCCCCCGGGCGTCGACCTCCATCGCGTTCACAGGTCTGCCACCCCGAGCTGGGCCCGGACGGCTGCCACTGCATCGGGTAGCTCAGTGATGAACCGATCCACATCAGTTTCCAGGGATGGTGCGATTGCGTTCAACGGCAACGTGATTCGGACATTCCCATGGGTGAGGACCCCCATCGCCGCGAGGACATGGCTTGGTTCCAGGGTGCTCGATGTGCAGGCTGAGCCCGAACCAACCGAAAAGCCTCTGCGGTCCAGCTCGATCACCAGTGCCTCGCCGTCGACATACAGCAGGGAGAACGTGAGGACATGGGGGAGCCGCTCGGTGGGGTCACCCACGACCTCCACGTCGGGCAGGCCGGCGGCTGCCGTGCGCAGTCGACCGATGATGGCCGACGACCGCGCGGCCTGATCCACGCGGTCAGACTGGGTCTGACGCCAGGCCTCTGCCGCGGCCAGTGCGTTCGCGATCATCGGCTCCACGTCGGTCCTGCCGTGCTCGACCTCGCTGGGCGGGCCAGCGCGTCGCCAGCGCGTGCGCTCGGGGACGACCAGAACGCCCAGGCCGGCGGGGCCACCCCAGGACCGGGCGTCACCTGCCATGACGTCGAAATGTGTGGGCGCCGGGTCACGGCCCAGTGATGCCATGGCGTCCACAAGCAGCGGTATGCCGAGTGACCGGCACAGCCCGTGCGCCTGCTGGAGAGGCTGACGGGTGCCGACCTCGCCATTGGCGGACTGGACCGCGGCCAGCACGGTCCCGGGAACCGAGATCGCCTCTCCGAAGGCCGAGAGGTCAACCCGGCCGTCCCGGTCCACGCCCACCTCTTCCAGCAGCGACGCGTCGTCGGCCTGGGCGGCCTGGTAGCGGCCCGTGGTCAGGATCGCGGAGTGTTCGACGGCGGTGGCGACCATCCGCGCGCCGCGGCGGCGGCCGGCATACAGCAGTCCTTCCAGGCCGGTACGAAGCGCTGCAGGGCCTCCGGGCAGGAACGAGACCTCGGGAGGACGCACGCCCAGCCCTTCGGCGATCAGCTCCCGGGCCTGGTCCAACAGAACTCGTGCGCGTCGGCCCTCGGCGTAGAGACGTTGTGGGTCAGCCCAACCGGCATCCAGGGCAGCGATCAGGGTGGCCCTGGCCGAGGGCAGCATCGGTGCGCTTGCTGCGTCGAGGAGCAGTCGATGCGAACTGGACCGCAGGTCGGTCTCGAAGTCGTGGCCCACGCCTTGAACATAGTCCCGTGTTGACCTTTCCTAAGTCCTCTGCTGCAGTAAGGTTTCTGCCATTGGCTGGTCCCTGGTTTGGAAGGTGCGCACCTTGCGTCGGCTCGATGACACGGCACGAAAGGATGTCTCAGTGGCACGCAATGAAGTCGCAGGCGTACGCGCCAAGAGGCGAACACTGACCGTTACCGGTCTGGCCGTGATCTGCGCCTTAGCCCTCAGCGGCTGCGGCGAGTCGCTTTCCCGCGGTCTGCTTCCTCACGGCGTAACCGACCAGAGCGGCCGGATCACCGCCCTCTGGAACGGCTCATGGCTGGCTGCTCTCGGAGTCGGCGTGATCGTCTGGGGCCTGATCTTCTGGTGCATCGTGGCCTACCGTCGCAAGAAGGACGATGTGGGTCTGCCCGAGCAGCTGCGCTACAACGTGCCGATCGAGATCTTCTTCACGGTCGTCCCCCTCCTGATGATCGCGGTCCTGTTCTTCTACACCGCGCGCGACCAGTCGGTGCTGCTGGACACCTCCAAGAAGCCCGACGTCACGGTCAACGTCATCGGCAAGCAGTGGAGTTGGGACTTCAACTACGTCGAGGCCGGCACCTTCGAGTCCGGGACCCAGGCCGAGCTGACCGGCCAGCCGGGCGTTGCCGCTACCCTGCCGGCTCTCTACCTGCCGGTGAACAAGCGGGTGGAGTTCGTCCTCACCGCTCGTGACGTCATCCACTCCTTCTGGGTGCCGCAGTTCCTGATGAAGATGGACATGCTTCCTGGCAAGGTCAACAAGTTCCAGATCAGGCCGACGGAGCTGGGCACGTTCCAGGGCAAGTGCGCCGAGCTGTGTGGCACCTATCACTCGCAGATGCTGTTCCAGGTCAAGGTCGTGTCCCAGGCCGACTATGACGCGCACATGGCCGATCTCCGGGCCCGGGGCAACGTCGGCATGCTCGACAACAGCCTGAGCCGCGAGAAGATCGAACAGGGCGACCAGCAGTACCTGCCCACCGGAGGAGGCAACTGATGTCCAGCGTGCCAACGACCGCGTCCCTCCAGGTCGACCCATCCCAACGTCGTCGTTCGCCGGGCCAGACGGTGGTCAAGTGGGTCACCACGACCGACCACAAGGTGATCGGCAACCTCTACTTCGTCACCTCTTTCAGCTTCTTCATGATCGGCGGGCTGCTCGCCATGCTGATCCGGGCCGAGCTCTTCGCGCCTGGCCTTCAGATCGTGGACAACCCCGAGCAGTACAACCAGCTGTTCACCATGCACGGCACGATCATGTTGCTGCTCTTCGCGACGCCGCTCTTTGCGGGATTCGCCAACGCCCTCATGCCGATTCAGATCGGCGCGCCGGACGTCGCATTCCCCCGGCTGAACATGCTTGCCTACTGGCTGTATCTGTTCGGTGGCCTGATCGCCTCCGCCGGGTTCCTCACGCCAGCTGGCGCGGCTTCGTTCGGATGGTTCGCCTACGCGCCGCTCTCGGACGTGGCGTACAGCCCTGGCCTGGGCGGTGATCTCTGGGTCTTCGGCCTGGCGCTAGCCGGTTTCGGCACCATTCTGGGTGGGGTCAACTTCATCACCACGATCATCTGCCTGCGTGCTCCCGGCATGACCATGTTCCGGATGCCGTTGTTCACCTGGACCATCCTGATCACCTCGATCATGATCCTGATGGCCTTCCCCGTGCTGGCCTCTGCCCTGTTCGCCCTGGGGGCGGACCGCCGACTCGGAGCCCACGTATTCGATCCCAGCAACAGCGGTGCGATGCTCTGGCAGCACCTCTTCTGGTTCTTCGGCCACCCAGAGGTCTACATCATCGCGCTGCCCTTCTTCGGCATCATCAGCGAGATCCTGCCGGTGTTCTCGCGCAAGCCGCTGTTCGGATACAAGAGCATGATCTTCGCGACGATCGCCATTGCGGCCCTCTCGGTCAGCGTCTGGGCCCACCACATGTACGCGACCGGTCAGGTCCTGCTCCCGTTCTTCGCCATCATGACCATGCTCATCGCAGTGCCTACCGGGGTGAAGTTCGTCAACTGGATCGGCACGATGTGGGGCGGGTCCGTGACCTTCGAGACGCCGATGCTGTGGGCCATCGGCTTCCTGACGACGTTCCTCTTCGGTGGGCTGACCGGCATCATCTTGTCCAGCCCGGTGCTGGACTTCCATGTCACCGACTCCTACTTCGTGGTGGC
>JBDTMW010000066.1:0-9749 GCA_039934065.1 Actinomycetota bacterium
CCGACGCCTACGAGTTCCTGGCTCGTGAGCATGCCGTGGTCGGACAGCTCACCGAAGCCCTGAAGGTGCGCTCCGAGGAGCTGCCGGAGCGGATCGCCAGCATCCTGGGCAAGCTCAAGGACGCTGAACGCGAGATCAACGCGATGCGCCAGCAGCAGGTGCTGGCCGGTGCCTCGTCGCTGACCGCTGGTGCGCGCGATGTGTTCGGCGTGAGCTTTGTGGGTCACCATGCAGGCACCGGCGTCGGTGCCGACGACCTGCGCAGCCTCGTTCTCGACGTGAGGTCGAGGCTGGGCAACGACCGCCCATCCGTGGTGGCCGTGGCCAGCGTTGCGAAGGATCGCCCGGTGGTCATCATCGCGACCAACGATGCGGCCCGGGCCTGGGGTCTGAAGGCCGGAGCGCTGGTCAGGCTCGCTGCGCAGGTTCTCGGCGGCGGCGGCGGCGGCAAGGACGACATGGCTCAAGGCGGCGGCGTCGAACCCGCCAAGATCGGCGAGGCGCTGGCCGCTGTCGAGCATGCGGTTGGCGAACGCGTCACGGCAGGGCGCTGAGGCATGCGCCCAGGGATTCGGTTGGGAGTTGACGTGGGCAGTGTCCGCGTCGGTCTGGCGGCCAGCGATCCCAGCGGTGTCCTCGCCACACCGGTCGCGACCATCGCGCGTGATCTGGCGTCTGGCGCCGATCTGGACGTGATCGCGGATGCAGTGCTCGAACGGCAGGTCCTCGAGGTGGTCGTCGGCCTGCCGCGGTCGCTGTCAGGGGACGAGGGCCCAGCCGCCCACAGCGCTAGAGCATATGCCGTCGCCCTGGCTGCCCGAATCTCACCAACCCCCGTGCGGCTGATCGACGAGCGACTGACGACCATCGACGCACACCGCCAGCTTCGCGACACCGGCATGACCGGCAGGGCTCAGCGGGTGGTCGTGGACCAGGCGGCCGCCGTCCTCATCCTGCAGGCCGCCCTCGACGCTGAGAGGTTGTCGGGTATGGCAGCCGGAGAGGTCGTGGGACAACGCAAGGCGCGGGCGCCCCGGACGAAAGCCAGGGGTCCCCAGCTGTGAAGAAGCGCCGCCTCGACGCGTCGATCTTCGGTGACCCGGCACCCGAAGATCCCGCAGACGAAGTCCTTGCAGACGATGACCATGCCCGCAACCGCGAAGCAGCCCCTGGTCGGGCGTCGGCTGACTCGCCCGAAGGTGTAGCGGACGCATCACCGACGCGTCGAACCGACGAGAATCGACGGGCTCGCCGTCGCCGTCGCAACGGCAGACGCCGGTTGCTCGTGATGTTGGTGGCGCTGGCTCTGGTTACCGGCGGGGGGGCTGCTGCGGTCACTGTTCTGCGGCCGCTCATATCCAGCCTCACTGCGAGCGACGACTACGTCGGGGCAGGGACGGGCACCGTGACCGTCGTGGTGCAGGCCGGCGATGCCGGCCGGACCATCGCAACGGCGCTTGAGAAGGCTGGAGTGGTCAAGTCGACCAAAGCCTTCACCGACGCTGCTGCCAAAGACCAACGCTCGGCTTCCATCCAGCCGGGTACCTACACCCTGCACTCCCAGATGAGCGCGGCGTCGGCACTCACGATGTTGCTGGATCCGGCGAACCGCACCGTTCCGCGGGTCACCGTCCGCGAGGGCCTGTGGGTCTCCGAGGTCATCCGCGCGCTTTCTGCCGACACCGGCCAGCCGCTTGCCGACTACACCGCGGCGTTGAAGGATCCTGCGGCGCTTGGTCTGCCGGCTGCCGCCAAGGGCAATGCCGAGGGCTACCTGTTCCCGGCGACATACGAGTTCGAGGCGAGCACCACGGCTGCTGAGCAGCTGCACACCATGGTGGCAAAGTCGCTGGCGGAGCTCGGCAAGCTGGGCGTGACCCCCGACCGGATGCAGCGGGTGCTCACCATCGCGAGCATCGTCGAGGGTGAGGTCAGTGCCAGTGCTGACCGCCCGAAGGTGGCGCGCGTCATAGAGAACCGTCTGGCCAAACCGATGCCGCTGCAGATGGACTCGACTGTTCATTTCATTGCACAACGGCGCGGCAAAGCAGGCACAACCGGGGCCGAAAGGGCGAGCAAGAGCCCCTACAACACCTACCTGTTCGCAGGCCTTCCGCCCGGCCCGATAGACAGCCCCGGTTTGTCGGCCATGAAGGCCGCTGTCAGTCCCGCGGCGGGCCCGTGGCTGTACTTCGTCGCAGTGAACCCTGAGACGGGGGAGACGAGGTTCGCCGTCGACGTCGCCGGTCACATGGCGAACGTGACGCTGTTCCAGAAGTGGTGCTCGGACCACCCGGGCAAATGCTGACTTCGGACATCCGGCGCGCCGCCGTGCTGGGCTCGCCGATCGACCACTCACTCTCTCCGACGCTGCACGAGGCGGCCTACCGCGCCCTGGGTCTGAGCGACTGGGTCTACGGAATCCACGAGGTACGAGCCTCGGAGCTGGGCGGGTTCGTCAGCCTGCTGGGTTCGGAATGGGCGGGTCTGTCGCTGACCATGCCGCTGAAGGAGGTCGCCTTCGAGGTGGCCGACGAGGTCTCTGACCTGGCCCGCGAGGTCGGCGCCGTCAACACGCTCGTCCGCCGTCCCGATGGTGGATGGAACGGCGACAACACTGATGTCTATGGTGTTTCGCAGGCTCTACGCGAGGCCGGCGTCGGGCACATCGCCAGTGCCATGGTCCTTGGTTCAGGGGCGACGGCACGGTCCGTTGTGGCCGGCCTGGCGGCGCTGGGGTGCCCGAAGGTGACCTTCGCGGTGCGTTGGGAGGCACGGCTGGAGACCCTGGAACAGGCGCGACGTGCCGGGCTCGAGGTCGAGGTCGTGGGGCTGCGAGAGATCGCCGGCCGGGTCGGTGACAGCCAGCTGGTCATAAGCACGCTGCCTGAGAATGCATTGTCTGCCAGCGCGTTGGTCGACCTGTTGTTTCCCCAGGGTCTGCAGATGCCTGATCACCTGCTGCTGGACGTGGTTTACGCAGGGTGGCCGTCACCCCTGGCCCGAGCCTTCGCCGATGCAGGGGCGAGGGTCGTGTCCGGGTTCGAGATGCTGGTCCATCAGGCGGCCGAGCAGGTGCATCTCATGACCGGACTGCCCGCGCCGGTGGAGCAGATGCGAGCCGCAGGGCTGGCCGCGATGAGTTCGCGATGACTCTGGTGCTGCCGCCGCAGGTGGGTGCTTGGTGGGCGGTCATCGTGCTGGGACTCCTGGGCGCAGGTGTGGGCACGTGGTTAGCCAGGGTGTTGGCTGACGTGACCTATCGCCGCCCAGAAGAGCGCGATCGGCCATTGCCACGTCATTCCTGGTGGCTGGCCGTCGCCGTGGCGGTGACCTGGGCCAGCCTGACGTTTCGTATTGGTGGCCAGGCGCATTGGTCCCTGCTTCCGGCATACCTGTATCTCGGTGCCATCGGGGCGGCGCTCGCGCTGATCGACCTGGACGTGCATCGACTGCCCGACCTGATCGTGCTGCCGTCGTACCCGATCGTATTCGTGCTTTTGTTCGTGCCCACCGTGGTGACGGGCCAGTGGGATGCGCTGCTGCGGGGGGTGCTGGCTGCGCTTGCGCTGTTCGTGGGCTATCTCGTGCTGGCCTTGATCTCGCCCGGGGGTGGGGGACTCGGCTTCGGGGACGTCAAGCTCGCGGGTGTTCTGGGCCTGCTGCTGGGATGGCTCGGCTGGAGCCCCGCGATCGTCTCGGTGCTCGCTGCCTTCGTCATCGGTGGGGTCATCGCCCTGATCCTGCTTCTTCTCAGGCGCACAAGCCGTTCCTCGTCCATCGCCTTCGGCCCGTCGATGATCTTGGGGGCCTGGGTGGCGCTGATCTTTCCGGTCGTATTGATCACTGGTTGACAGGCCGCGCGTCGGCCTTGTGACAGGATTTCGCCATGCTGCGTTGGTTGACTGCCGGTGAGTCGCATGGCCCTGCCCTGATGGCCGTGATGGAAGGCCTCCCGGCGGGCGTGGAGGTCACCACCTCCGACGTCGCCGTGGCCCTCGCTCGGCGCCGGCTCGGCTTCGGCCGCGGCTCCCGGATGGCGTTCGAGCAGGACGCCGTGGAGTTCCTGGGCGGAGTCCGTCACGGCGTGACCATCGGCTCGCCGCTGGCGATTCGCATCGGCAACTCCGAGTGGGCCAAGTGGGAGACGGTGATGAGCCCAGACCCGGTGTCCGCCGCCGACCTTGCCGCAGATGCCGACATAGGGGCACCGCAGGAGATCGCACGGAACAAACCGCTCACCCGGCCACGTCCGGGCCATGCTGACCTGGTGGGCATGCAGAAGTACGGGTTTGACGATGCCCGCCCGGTCCTTGAGCGTGCCTCGGCGCGCGAGACCGCGGCCAGAGTGGCCTTGGGAGCCGTGGCCTCGGCTTTCCTGCGCCAGGCCTACGGGATCACGCTCGTCTCCCACACGGTCGCCATCGGCACGGCCGGCGTCGGACTGTCCGCTGAGCTCCCGCGGCCGGATCAGGTCGAGGCGCTCGACGCCGACCCGGTGCGAACACTGGACCCCGCGGGCTCGGCAGCCATGGTGGCGGAGGTGGAAGCGGCGAAGAAGGACGGCGACACGCTGGGCGGAGTCGTGGAGGTGCTCGCCTATGGGCTGCCGCCGGGGCTGGGCTCCCACGTCCACTGGGATCGCCGCCTGGACTCCCAGCTGGCGGCAGCGCTGATGGGCATCCAGGCGATCAAGGGCGTCGAGATCGGCGACGGGTTCCTGACCGCCACTCGTCGCGGATCTGCCGCCCATGACGAGATGGACCGCGACCAGGACGGCGTGATCCGGCGACGCACCGGCCGGGCAGGTGGCACCGAGGGCGGTATGTCGACCGGTGACGTCCTGCGCGTCCGTGCGGCCATGAAGCCCATCAGCACGGTGCCCCGGGCGCTGGCCACCGTCGACCTGGCCACGGGGGAGTCCGCGACCGCCATCCATCAGCGCTCGGACGTCTGTGCCGTCCCGGCTGCCGGGGTGGTCGCCGAGGCGATGGTCGCCCTGGTCCTGGCCCAGGCCTGCGTCGAGAAGTTCGGTGGCGACAGCGTTGCGGAGACCTCGAGGAACCACCGCGGCTATCTGGGCGCGATCCCCGAGCAGCTGCGCTCGTGGTGAGCGACGCTACGCCCACGATGAGCGGCCTCGGCCACCATCGTCCGTGCGTTGTTCTCATTGGCCCACCCGGATCGGGCAAGACAACGGTCGGGCATGTCCTCGCCACGCTGTTGGGTGTCGAGCTTCATGACACCGACCACGCCATCGAAGTCCAGCAGGGCCAGTCGATCTCGGACATCTTCATGGATGCGGGCGAGACGCGGTTCCGCGAGCTGGAGCGAGCCGAGGTCGCGTCGGCGCTCGCCTCACACACTGGCGTGCTGGCGCTCGGTGGTGGCGCGGTGATGGACCCGGGGACGTCGGCTGCACTCGCCGGGCAGACTGTCGTGTTTCTCGAGGTCGGGATCGCTGACGCCGCCAAACGGGTGGGGTTTGACCGGAGCCGCCCGCTGTTGGCGCTGAACCCAAGGGCGCAGTGGACCCGGATGATGGACGCTCGACGGCCAACCTACGAGCGGCTGGCAACCTTGAGCGTGCAGACTGCCGGACGGGCACCGCAGGACGTCGCAGCTGAGATCGTGCAGCGGCTGAACGACCAGAAGAACCTGAACGACCAGAACGAAGCAGGCGAACGGCGACCTACCGTTGAGTGAGACAAACGGCACCCGCATCGGCGGGACAACGCCTGCGCACCGTGGCTAGTCCGGCAACACGGCCAGCTGCGTATCTTGGCGGGGTGGTCAGGTCACGTCTCGTGCCGCGATGACCGTGCGGGTCTCGGCGAAGTGGCAGGCGCTCGGGTGTTCCAGACCCTCGCGCACGATCAGCTCGGGCTCCTCCACAGAGCAGATGTCCTGAGCCTTCCAGCAGCGGGTGCGGAACCGGCAGCCGGACGGGGGATTGGCGGGACTGGGCACGTCGCCCTCGAGCATGATCTGGTCGCGGTGACCGCGCAACGTCGGATCGGGAACGGGCACGGCGGACAGCAGCGCCTGTGTGTAGGGGTGCGTCGGCCGCTCGTAGATCTGTCCCTCGTCGCCGGTTTCCACGACCTTGCCGAGGTACATGACAGCAACGCGGTCGGAGATGTGTCGCACCACCGACAGGTCATGGGCGATGAAGACGTAGGACAGCCCGAGCTCGTCCTGGAGCTTCTCGAAGAGGTTGATCACCTGGGCCTGCACGGAGACGTCGAGCGCCGAGACCGGCTCATCACAGACGATGATCTCGGGACGGAGGGCGAGTCCCCGGGCGATGCCGATGCGTTGCCGCTGACCACCGGAGAACTGGTGCGGGTAACGGTGGATGTGCTCGGGGTTGAGGCCGACCACCTCCAGCAGCTCCTGGACCATCTTGCGTTGACTGCCCTTGGGTGCGACGTCCTTGTGGATCTGGAACGGCTCAGCCACGATGTCGCCGACCGTCATCCGCGGGTTCAGCGACGAGTACGGGTCCTGTAGCACGATCTGGATGTTGCGCCGGACGGCTTTCAGCGCCTTGCCGGACAGCTGGGCGATGTCCTCACCGTGGAACAGGATCTGGCCGGCGGTCGGTCGTTCGAGGCGCATCAGCAGCCGGGCGGTCGTGGACTTGCCACAGCCGGACTCACCGACCACCCCGAGGGTCTCACCCTTGTACAGCTTCAGGTCGATACCGTCAACGGCCTGCACCGCACCGATCTGCTTCTTGAACAGGATGCCCTTGGTCAGCGGGAAATGTTTGACGAGTCCCCGGACCTCAAGGATCGGCTCATCGGATCTCGAGGCTTCCATCGAGGGTCTCCTTCCAGAAGTGGCATGCGCTGCGACGGCCTTCAGATACTTCCACCAGTGGCGGCACCTGCTCGGAGCAGATGGGTTGTGCGTAGGGGCAGCGCGGGTGGAAGGCACAGCCGGCCGGGATGTCGGTCAGGTTCGGCGGGATGCCCTTGATCGTGTACAGCTCCTGACCCTTCTGGTCCACCCGGGGGATGGCGGCCAGCAGCCGCTCTGTGTAGGGGTGGGCGGGGGTGGCATAGAGCGGGAGGATCGGCGCCTGCTCGATCAGGCGGCCGGCATACATCACCGAGATCTTGTCGGCGACATCAGCGACCACGCCCAGGTCGTGGGTGATCAGGATGAGGCCCATCTTGCTCTCCGCCTGCAGGTCGGCGAGCAGCTGCATGACCTGCGCCTGCACGGTGACGTCGAGGGCGGTCGTGGGCTCGTCCGCGATGATGATGTCAGGATCCAGAGACAGTGCGATGGCGATCATGATGCGCTGCCGCATCCCGCCGGAGAACTGGTGCGGGAAGTCGTTGACCCGCTGCCGGGCAGCCGGGATGTGGACGCGGTCCATCAGCTCGATCGCCTTGGCCTTGGCGTCAGCCCGGGACGCCCCGCGGTGCACCCGGAACATCTCGCCGATCTGGAACCCGACGCTGTAGACGGGGTTCAGCGAGGACAGCGCGTCCTGGAAGATCATCGCGATCTTCTCGCCGCGGTAGAGGCGCCGTTCCTTCTCCGGGAGGGCCAGCAGGTCGGTGCCCCTGAAACGAACGGATCCTTGGGTGACGAAGCCGGGGGGTGTATCGAGGATGCCCATGATGGCCTGCGCGGTCACCGACTTGCCGGAGCCGGACTCACCCAAGATAGCGAGGGTCTCCCCGGGCTGAAGGTCAAAGCTGACGCCGCTGACGGCCTTGGCCACCCCGTCGCGGGTGCGGAACTCGACGTGAAGGTTCTCGACATCGAGCACCGGAGCGAGGAGGTCCTCGCTGCCATGCCCGTTGTCTGCGGAGCCGGTCGTGTTGATCGTGTCCTGGGTCATCGCAGTTTCACCGAAGCTTCGGGTCGAGGGCGTCGCGGACCGCATCGCCGAGGAGCATGAAAGCCAGCACGGTGATCGACAGCGCAATTGAAGGGTAGAGCAGCACGTGCGGGGCTGATCGCAGCGACGACTGAGCCGAGTCGATGTCCGCGCCCCAGGAGACCGTGGACGCCGGAAGCCCGATGCCGAGGTAGGACAGCGTCGCCTCGAGCACGATGAACAGGCCGAGCGAGATGGTGGCCACGACGATGACCGGTGCGATGGCGTTGGGCAGGATATGCCTGCGCAGGATCCGGAGGTCACTGGCGCCGAGCGCTCGGGCAGCGGTGACGAAGTCGGACTCTTTCACGGAGATGACCGACCCCCTCATGATCCGGGCCACAGTGGGCCAGCCGAGGATCATGATGGCGGCGACAACGGTCCAGATGTTGCGGAAGGGGAAGGCCTGCAGGAAGACGATGGCGCCGAGCAGCAGCGGGATGGCGAAGAACGTGTCGGTGATCCGGGACAGCAGTGAGTCGAGGAATCCGCCGTAGAACGCGGAGAGGGCACCGATGACTCCGCCGATCAGGACCACCCCGGCAGTCACCAGGATGCCAACCATGACGGATGCGCGCGCGCCGTAGATCACTCTGGCGTAGATGTCACAGCCCTGCCGGTTGAATCCCATCGGGTGCCCTGGAGCGCTGGTCTCGTTGGAGTGGGACAGGTCGCAGAACTTCGGGTCCGTGCTCGTGAACAGCGAGGGCATCACAGCGACGACGATCAGGAACACGATGAGCAAGGCTGAGACTACGAACGTAGGGTTTCGGCGTAGGTCGTGCCATGCGTCGGACCAGAGGCTGCGCGGTTTTCCGACGTCTTCCGGGTCAGGTTCGACGCCCAACGTCAAGGCCCCCAACGCGACGTCGTCCGCGGCGGCGGTGGGATGCGAGGGCTCAGTCATATCGGATCCTCGGGTCGAGAACGGCGTAGAGAAGGTCCACGAAAAGGTTGGCGAACAGGTACACGATGACCAGAATGGTCACGATCGACACGATGGTTGGCGCCTCACCGCGGTTGATCGCCTGGTAGAGCGTGCCGCCGACACCGTGAATGTTGAAGATCCGCTCGGTCACGATCGCGCCGCCCATCAACGCGCCGAGGTCGGCGCCGAGGTACGTCACCACCGGAATCAGCGAGTTGCGCAGCAGGTGCACCGTGACGACCCGCTGTCGGGGAAGGCCTTTCGCGACAGCCGTGCGTACGTAGTCCGCGTGGATGTTCTCGACGACCGAGGTGCGGGTCAGCCGCATGATGTAGGCGAGGGACACCGTCCCGAGGACGATGCCAGGCAACAACAGCTCGTTCCACGGAGCTTCACCGCTGACTGTGGGTCTGAACCATCCGAGCTTGATACCCACATAGAACTGCATCAGGAAGCCGACGACGAAGATGGGGATGGAGATGATGAGCAGGGTCCCCAGCAGGATGCTGGTGTCGAAGAACTTGCCACGTCGCAGACCGGCCAGCAGGCCCAGTGGGATACCGACGAACATCTCGATGGCGAACGCCACGAGGGCGAGCCGGATGGTGATGGGGAAGGCCTCACGCATGACGTCGATGACCGGCCGACGACTGAACGTCTCACCGAAGTCGAGGGTCACGATGCCCTTCATGTACTCGAAGTACTGGTAGTACAGCGGCTCACCGATGTGGAACTGCGCCCGCAGTGCTGCGGCCGTCGCCGGGTCGCACCCTCGTTCGCCGCACATGGAGGCCAGCGGGTCACCGGGCATGCCCAGGACCAGGTAGAAGATGAGGAACGTGGCGCCGAAGAAAACCGGGATCATCTGAAGCAGACGGCGCAGGACGTAAATGCCCACCCGGACCTCCTTGTCTCGAGTTG
>JBDTMW010000067.1:0-9688 GCA_039934065.1 Actinomycetota bacterium
GTGCCTGCAGTGGTCAGCGACTGCAGAGCACAGGCCGCTTTCGTCAGGCAGCATAAGACGGGTGAGGTCCACGTCGCTGGCGACGCGGCCTCCCTGGCCGCCATGGTCCGCAAGGTGCTGGCCGATCCGAAACCGTACCGGGACCGAATGACCGACGAGCAGCTGCTTGCAGCCAATGACTGGAGCCACGAGGCGGGCATCCTGCAGGAGGTGTACCGCGAGCTGTTGCCCGCGCTGCGCGACATCCAGCCCCAGACACTGACCGTCACCGAGCCGCCCGAGGTCGCGCCCGCTTTGGAGCACGGCGACCGCGTCGCAGACGGTGTAGTGCTCGGGATCGGTCCCGCGAACAGTGCCGGTCAAGCCTGGGCATGGTCCCGGGCGGCGGCCCGGCTGCTGCCTCATGTGCGGCCGTGTGTCGTCACCGTTCGCAACGAGAAGTACGACTTCCCGACCGACGTGCCCGTCCTGCGGACCGCATTCGCCAGTGACACCGTATGGCAGTCGGCCGCAGCCGCATCCGCCGTCGGCGCCTGGACCCATGCTCTCCTCGAGGCGGGCCGCCCGGTCTTCGGCACCCTCAACGGGCGGGACTTCCGTGGCGACGCAGCGCTCCTCACCGAGGCCGGGGTCAGGGTCGGCCTCGTCTTGCACGGCTCCGAGGTGCGCGACCCGCGCATCCACGCGGCGACGCACCCGTGGTCGCCCTTCGCCGACCCCGGCGACCCGCGCACGAAGCGACTCCAGCTCGGCTGCGACACGCTGCTCCCGCTGGTGCGCTCCTTCGAGGGACCCGTCTTCGTCTCCACACCCGACCAGCTCGACTACCTGCCCGAAGCCACCTGGCTGCCGGTCGTCGTCGACACCGACCGGTGGCGCCCCGAGCCGCCCGTGCTGGAGCGTCGGGTGCCGCTCGTGGTGCACGCGCCGTCCACTCCGTGGCTGAAGGGGACCGATCAGGTCCTGGCGACCTTGCAGCCGCTCGTGGACGCGGGCAAGATCGAGCTGCGCCTGGTGACCGGAATGCCGCCCGCACAGGCCGCTGAGCTGATCCGGTCCGCCGACGTCGTGGTCGACCAGGTCTTGCTAGGCCTTTACGGTGTTCTGGCCTGTGAGGCAATGTCCGCCGGCCGTCTGGTTCTCGGAAACCTCGGTGAGCGACTCCGCTCCCGGGTGCCGGCGGACGTGCCCGTCGTCGAAGTCACCCCCACGAACCTCGCGGAGGTGCTGGAGCGCTTCCTCCAAGAGCCTGCAGCGGCCCGGAAGGTAGCTGCCCAGGGGCCAGCGTTCGTGGAGAGGTTCCATGACGGCAGGTACTCTGCGAAGGTACTGGCCGAGTTCCTGACCACGCCGGGAGACACTCCCGCGCCGATCTGGAGGACACCTCAGCATGACTGACCTCGGTGCCTCGTCCGTCAAGGCAGACGGACTTCCCGCCACCCGCGCACGTGTCGTTGCCGTGGCGGTCACGACGCGACGACGCAAGAGCGTGCTGCATATGCTCGACGAGGTTGTCCGGTCAGGTGGGGAGGCACTGTTGCTGACAGCCGACGGGGGGCGAGGTGACCAGCCCGCGAGCGGCGTTACCCATCTCGACCTCCTTGCCGATGAAAGGCGCTGGGGACCTAACCGCCTTCTCACGCTGGACCCCCGGCGGGTCGTCGCAATGGTGACCCGGCGGGCACGACCGCGGGGTGCCGCACCCGCGTGGCGACGCTGGGTTGCCAGCCGCCCCTACCGCGTGGTGCGTTACTGGGTGCTGTGGAGGGTGGCGCGTCGCCGTATCGACGTGCTTCGCCCGGATCAGGTCTCGCACGTCCTCGTGGTCGGCATCGAGTCCTGGCCGATCGCCTGGCACCTGTTGCGGAGCAGCCCTGGGGCGACCATCGGTTTCTCCGTGCCCGTGGAGCTACTGGGGTCTTCCGGAGACCGCCCATGAGGCTGGCCATCTGGGGCAGCTGCGCCACCCGCGACGTCCTCGAGGCCGGCGTGCACCCGTTCGAGCTGGACTATCACGCTCGGACGAGCTGGGTCTCGCAGGCAGCGAAGCCCCAGACGGCGCCTGTTCAGACCCCGGGCGGCGCCGGTTTCGGTGAACGTATGGTGCGCGAGGACCTCACGAAGCAGGTGGTCGCAGATCTCATTGCGAGCCAGCCGGAGATTCTGGTGGTCGACCTGATCGACGAGCGCTTCGACGTCGTCAAGGTCCAGGACAGCTGGTACACGATGTCTGACTATTACGAGCGCTTGGGGCTGGTTGCGGGGTTGCGAGCAGCCGCGAGCGCGACAACCAGCTACCGCTCACCGGAGCGGGGTCGCCAGTTCGCCGGGGCGGCGTCGCTGCTGGCCCCGGAGCTTGCCTTCGCGTTGCCCCGAACGCGGATCGTCCTTCACCAGGCGTGGTACACCGCCCGCAGCGCCGACGCGGCGTTTCCGTTCTATGCCACGGCAACAAAGAACGCGCTCTCGTCCAACGAGGCTCTCACGGGCTGGTACGCCAGCCTTCGTTCGGCGTTCGGCACGCGCCTTCACGTAGTGGAACCACCACGCGATCTGCTTATCGGAGACCCCAGGCATCGGTGGGGACTGGCCCATTACCACTACGTCCCCGGGTACTACACGTGGATGCTGGCCGCGTTAACCGATCTCGCCGCCGGGCCTTTGAAGCCGCGATGGATGTCGCGGCGGCCACCGTGCTGGGCGCCGGACTGGGCCCAGGTCGCGGCCTGAGCCGTAGGTCCATGGCTCAAGAGCCCTGGATGATCACCAGGTGCATCCATCTCCTCGTGGTCCTCTGATGCCCAGGGCTTCGCGTCACGTCTCTGTGTCGCTGATCAGGGCGCGGGTGCGAGTCACCCGCCGTTCGCGCTGCCCACGATCAACTGAGGGTCGACGGAAGGGCCGTCGCCGGGCTTCACCGGGCCGGCGAGTCGTGATGCCAGGGCCGGGTCCTCAACCGGGATGGACCCGGTCTTGGCCGCTATGGTGACCGGTGAGACCAACGCCCGCAGCGGAGATTCGAGACTCCAGTCCTTTGGCGCCAGGGGAAGCCAACGCAGCCCCGTCTGCTGGTACAACGGGGAGCCGGTCCGCTTGTAGAGCGCAGTCAGCTCCGCGACGTGAGCTTCGTGGTATCCCAGGTGGATGTTGCGGCCCTGCGCCCAGCCTGGGACCGCGACCGTCGTGATGGTGGAGGTGGTGTTGCGCTTCGGCAAGGTGCCAACAGTGAACCACCGACCCTCTGACCACATCTGCAGCCAGCCGGCGCCGGTGTAGTTCAGCTGGATGCCGGGGGCTCGTACGGCAAGAACCTCCAGCGGATAGATCGGCCTGACCGAGGGAGATCCATACTGGGGCAGCGAGAGCGACACCGCCGAGTACGCGATCTTCGAACCCTTGTACTTCCAGTCGTTTTCGTAGATCTCCACCCGAAGGCCACACTTGGCGGCCGGGGTCCTCACGAGCATGTCAAAGTTGGAGAACCGGTCCCCGCGGACCGCGTAGTTCTCCGTGAGAATCCGGGGTGCGCTGCCGGGACAGAGGGCGATGACCCCGACCCGGCCTGAGGTGGAGTTGACGTTCGGGGTGTGCTCGAGCCTGGCGCGCCAGCTCAGCCGGTACCAGGCGTTGGGTATCACCTTGGTGGCAGGCACGTCTTGTGTCAGCGCCTCCCAGGAGCGACCGGAGGTCGTGATCCGCACGGCGGAGGACGCCCCGTCAGTAGTGCGCACAAAGGTGCCAGGGATCCTTGAGGTCACCCGTGCGACCCAGCCGACGGGAAGCCCCGCACTCCATGCTGCGAGGTTGCCGTTCGTCAGCAGCGACGGTTGAGTCGCCGTCGCTCTTGAGACGGGGATGGTCAAGCGCGTGATCTGCTGGCTCTTGTCGTTGAGGACAACTGCTGCTCGTACGGTCAGGCCGGTGGAGGTGAGCACGCGGACAGGGGCGGCGGGATAGCCGCGCAGCAGGTCATAACTGGTGGCGATCCCCATCGGAATCTGGATCTGCTCGAGCGGCAGGGTTGTTCTCAGCGCGGCCTGGACCTCGGCCAGCAAGTCCAGGGCGCGGGGGTCGCTGGTGCGTCGCGCCCACGCGTCCAGGGCGATCACTGCTTCGTTGTGTCCGTTCAGGACGTAGCCGTTGGGTTTGGTGGGGTATTCCTGGATGTAGGTCAGCCCACGCTCCCGGGAGACGAAACCGCCGTCCGACGCTGGCAGGAAGAAGCTCTCGAATGCCTTACCGGCAGCGTTCAGCCAGACTGCGTCTTTGGTCCGGTCGTAGATCCGGGCGAGGGAGTCCATCGCGCTTCCCTGACCCAAACCTGAGACCCACCCGGCCGGGAGGGTTGGCGTCGCGGGGTTGGCGCTGAAGGGGAAAGGGTAGGGAAATAGGAGAATGTCGTGGTGCAGGCCGCTACCGTCGATGTAGTCGCGGGCGCTAGATCCCGCAAGGAGCGCATTGGCACCGATCAGTCCGAGGCATGACTGCTCCGCCGCGGTGTTTCGGCTGTCTACAAGCGACAACCCGATGAACGTGCTGAGGTTCTGGGGGTTGTACAGCGCCAGGTTCGCGTACGGCGCCTTGGTGGCGTGCGGCTTTCCGTTCTCGATGACGAAACCGTACGGTAACGCGGCACCGCCGCAGCTGACAGTGGCGGCAGACGCGGGCAAGGGGGGAGTCGTGGTCAAGGCGAATGCCAACAGCACACCCGCCCCCACAGTGAGCGTGAACTTTCTCCCACACGTCTTTGTACGCCCACTCATGCTTCCCCCCGCTCTTGTCACCGCTCGAGACACCTGAGCCGCACCGTACACCAGTGCGCCGGGCACTGGCTCTTTGACCAACAATGCCCGCGTTTGCCGGTACGCGGTTAGCCTGAATGCCTACGGTGCCCCCGCGTTGTCGGCAGACTCTTCTCCTGGATTTGGTGACGGGAGGTGCCAGAGTGGTTACTGTTAAGAGATATCGCGGTCGGTTGCGAAAGACCCATGACTGCGGGGATTTCGATCACGGGAGCTCAGCATGCGTCGAAGGCACCTTTTGTCGCTCGCCCTTGCCCTGACGATCGTCCCGTCCGGTCTGGTTCTTCCCGTGGTCACCTTCCCCACGGCTTCTCCACACCCGGTGGCCGCCAAGATTCACCGGACCGTCGTGCACGGCGTTGACGCGATGGCCAGTACGGGGGCGCCCCGGGCCCGGGCTCAGGATGGTGGCGCTACCCGCATCGCGCTGCTGACCTCACCCAGGTCTACGAGCTCGTTCTCTACCATCGGCGTCACCTGGCGCTCGGGCACCGCTGCAGCGGGGACGGTCGTGCAGGCCAGGACCCGCACCGGCGGCCAGTGGTCGGCCTGGAGTGACCTGGACGTCGTCGACGCGCCGGGCGCAGGTGACCGGCCGAACGCAAGCGCGAGCGGCGGGCCCGTGCACCGGGATGGCACCGAGCCGTCATACGTCGGTCCCTCAGACGGCTACCAGGTTCAGGTGAGCAGCCCATCGGGTACGTCACCCGTCGATGTTCAGGTGGTCGCGGTTGATCCGGGCACCTCGCCGGCCGACGCAACGGCAGCATCCGGAGAGGGTGTGCCGGCATCCTCGGCCAGCGCTGAAGCAAGCCAGCCCACTATCAACAGCCGCGCCTCGTGGGGGGCCAACGAGGCCCTGCGCAACTGCGGGCCGGACTACATGTCCACGGTCAAGGCCGTGGTCGTGCACCACACCGTCAGTGCCAACGGCTACTCCAGCAGTGCGGTCCCCTCGATGATCCGGGGGATCTACGCCTACCACACCAACGGGCTCGGCTGGTGCGACATCGGTTACAACGTCCTGGTCGACCGGTTCGGCGGGTTGTGGGAGGGGCGGTTCGGCGGCCTGTCCCGGCCCGTGATGAGCGCTGCGACGGGTGGCTTCAACACCTACACGAGCGCCATCTCCGCCCTGGGCAACTTCGACACGGCGTCCGCGCCGGCCGCGATGGTCGACGCCATCGCGCGGTGGGCGTCCTGGAAGCTCGGTGTGCACCACGTCAGTCCCGTAGGCCGGACGAGCCTGGTGTCCAGCGGGGGTTCATTCACCCCTTACCCGGCAGGCAGGGTGGTTGGGCTGCCCACGATATTCGGCCACCGTGACAGCGACCTGACCGCGTGCCCAGGCCGATACCTCTACGCACAGCTCCCGACCATCAGGTCGAAGGCCTTTGCCTACGCCGGCCCCTCGCTGTTCTCACCAGGGTTGTACTACACCCGGATAAGCACCAGGGACTTCCCTAACTTTGTGGTCAACGCAGGCACTCAACGCGCGCAGACCTGGGCCCTCTCCGTGTCCGCCAAAGGGACCACCACTCCGATCTACACGGCCACTGGCTCCAGCGTCGGCAACCAGCTCTCGGCCATCTGGCCGCGGACTACCACTGCCGGCAAGCCGGTCGGCGCCGGCATCTATGACCTTGTCCTGACCAGCAGCACGGCCAGAGCGTGGACGGGCCAGGTGACCATCACCGGCGATGCAGTCATTCCCCCGGGCGACCCATCGCCAGCGCTCGCAACGGTTTACACCACTCCGGGCACGACGATCTCGACGGGCCGCGAGTGGCGGACGACGTGCGAGGCATACTCGACGACCGCGCGCCGCTGCTTCACCTCGATATTCGCCAGTTGGATCGAGCGCACCTCGAGTGGCTATCGCACGGTCGTTGGCTGGAAGCTGAACAACCTGTCCTACATGGACCAGGGGAACGCAGCGTGGGGAGGCAATCCGCTGGCCGCCCCGGGGGAGTGGCAGTCCGGCGGCCATCGCTGGCGGACGACGTGCAGCCCGGCGGTGACTGTGGGGCCGCGCCAGTGCCGCACAGAGATCTGGTCCAGCCTGCTCACGCACTCGGGCACGAAGGTGGTTCGTTTCGAGGCCTGGGTCGTCAATAACATCGTATGGCTGGGCGACGGGAAATGACGGACAAACGAGCTGGGGGACCAGAGATGACAGACATGCGAGCAGGCCGACGGGGTCGATCCGGTGTGGTCATGGCATTGGTCGTCGTGCTGGCGGGGATCCTCGGGCTGTTGGCCATGCCAGGTGCCCAGGCCTCAGGCACAGGTGCCACCACCGGGGCCATCGCGGTCAACGGCGCCGGCTTCGGCCATGGCGTGGGCATGTCGCAGTACGGCGCCTACGGTCAGGCCAAGGCCAACCCGGCGCTGACCGGTGCCCAGATCGCCCAGTACTACTACACGGGATCGACCGTAGCCAGCTATGCCGACAACGTCCCCCTCAAGATCAACGTCGGGCACGCCAGGACAACCATGGCTCTGCGTTCCACCGCGCTCGGGACCGGCGGTGGCGGGTTCTGGGCCCGGGTCGTCGGTCTTGCCGATCGCTGGGTGCCGGTGACCCAGTACGTCACGGTCGGCTGGACCCCTCCTGACACAACGGCTGGCACGCCGGCCGGGGTGCTGCTCGTGGTGCGAAACGTCTCGGACGGGGCCGACGTTCAGCAACTGCGTGGCGCCTCCGCGACGATCATCTGGTCGTCGGGACCCACGACGCTGGACGTGACGACGACGTCCACCAAGCACTACCGCTGGGGAACGCTGGGTCTCGCCCCTGCCCCCTCGGGGTCGGCGTACGAGGGCGTGCTGACCATCGACATGCACTCCTACCTCAAAGGCGTCGCCGAGATGCCCTCGAGCTGGCCCGCGGGCGCGCTCCAGGCTCAGGTCATTGCCGCGCGGACCTATGCGCTCTACCACTACCGGGCCGGCCAGATCGCGTCCTGCGGCGGCTGCCATATGTACGACTCGACGGCCAGCCAGGTCTATGCCGGCTGGGCCAAGGAGTCCGAGCCCACGTATGGCGCGTTCTGGGTGGCCGCCGTGGCGGCGACCCAGGACGCGACCAACGGCCAGACCGTGCTGTATGCCGGTGTGCCCGTGAACGCGTTCTTCTTCTCCTCCTCGGGCGGCCGGACCCGCAACAGCGAGGACGTCTGGTCGGCTGCGCTTCCCTACGCTCGGAGCGTCGACGACCGGTGGAGCGTGGACCCGGCGATCAACCCCAACTATGCGGCCTGGACGCGCACTGCTTCGATCCCGACGCTGATGTCGCTCTTTGGCCTGTCCGACATCGCCTCGGTCGCGGTCAGCGCGCGTGACGCCGGCGGTGCGGCGAGCACGGTGACTGCTATGGCCAGCAGCGGCCTGAGCACATCGGTGACCGGAGAGGTGTTCCGAATTGCCCTGAAGCTGCCGTCGTCCTGGGTGACCTCCCTGGGCGCCGTTCCGGTGCGCTTCCCTGTGCCGGCTGGCCTTTCACCGGTCTACTGGCAGCCAGGGACGCGCACGGTCAACGGTCGCCAGTGGCAGACCACCTGCGAGACCTACTCGACCGGCGCCAGGTGCTTCACCAAGATCTGGGCGACGCAGTACGTCCGGTCCGGGACCACGTATATCGCCAAGATCGGCTGGGTGCACAACAGCGTCAACTACTTCGACTACGACGGGCCGGCGTGGGTCGGCAACGTGTACACCACACCGGGCACGAGGGTGGTCAACGGCCGCACCTGGCGCACGGCCTGCAGCCCCAATGTCACCGTCGGAAGCCGCACCTGCCGGACCGAGATCTGGGCGAGCCTGGTGTCGCGCACGCGTCTTTCAAACGGCACCTACCGCTACTTCACCTACCAGGGCTGGAGCTTCGTGTCCATGTCCTACCTCCAGTAGAGGCTCCTCCGGCGGCAGCGACGTCCAGTACGCTGTCCACATCGATCTGCAAGGCTTGAGGCAGCTCGTCAAGACGTCGACGGCCCGCCGTCGACGTCCGACAACGCACCCCCTATCGGCGGAGGAACCGCGCGCGTGTCCGGCTACATTGCGCGAGGCGACCAACACCTCGACGACGAAGTCCTGCCCAGCGAGCCCCCGTGGCCCTCGGTGAGCGTGATCATCCCGGTGCTCAACGAGGAGCGCCATCTCGAGCAGGCCGTGCGCATGATCCTGGACCAGGACTACCCGGGCGCACTCGAGGTCGTGCTGGCCCTGGGGCCGTCACAGGACCGCACCGATGAGGTTGCCCAAGGCCTGACCGTCGCCGACCCGCGGGTACGGACCGTGCTCAGCCCGACCGGCAAGACGCCCAACGCGTTGAACGCGGCGATCGGTGCTGCTCGCCACGAGATCGTCGCTCGCGTCGACGGCCACGCGGAGATACCGGCCGACTACCTCCGTGTCGCGATCTCCGAGCTGGTGCGGGCCGACGCGGACAACGTCGGCGGGGTGATGGACGCCCGTGGGGTCACGACATTCGAGCGAGCGGTGGCCGCCGCGATGCGCAGCAAGCTGGGCGTCGGCAACGCGCGGTTCCATGTCGGCGGCGAGCCGGGTGAGGCTGAGACGGTCTATCTCGGCGTGTTCCGACGCAGCGCCCTGCAGCGGGTCGGCGGCTACGACGAGCATTTCGCGCGGGCCCAGGACTGGGAGCTGAACCACCGGATCCGCACGACCGGCGGCCGGGTGTGGTTCGTGCCTGAGCTCAAGGTGACCTACCGCCCGCGCAGCACGGTGCGTGCGCTGGCCCGCCAGTATTTCTTGTATGGCCGCTGGCGTCGGGTCGTCGCCCATCACCATGAGGGCACCATCAGCGCGCGATACCTCGCCCCGCCGACCATGGTTCTGGGCACCTCGCTGGCCATCGTCCT
>JBDTMW010000068.1:0-9619 GCA_039934065.1 Actinomycetota bacterium
TCACGGCGGTGACGCGTCGATGGATGCGCATGTTTCTCCTCGGGATGGTGGACTGCTGGGTTCCGTCGGGTGACGAGCTGATGGTGCCCACGCTTCCGCCGCCATCAGTCCCAGGCATCGGGTGCGACCCCTTATTCCGACGGCATGGCCCCCTGTTTCGACGGCCTGGACCCCTGAGAAAAGGCGGGTCGGCCGAGCAAGGCCGTGCCAGACTCGTTGGGTGCCTGTCGTGGCGGGGGTCGATCCCCTGGTGTTTGTTGGGCGTGCGGGTGAGCTGGCCGCGGTACGTTCCGTGATCGACCGCGCCCGACGCGGCACGGCTGGGGCGCTGCTCCTCGTCGGTGACGCCGGTGTGGGCAAGTCCACGATCGTCCAGCGCGTCACGGCGTCCTGCGGACCCGACACGGTGGTGCTGCACGGTGGAGGACTGCCGACGGCGTCCGTCACCGTGCCCTACCTCGCGCTGCGCTCGGCGTTCCGGAAACTGCCGGAGGGCGTGAGCATGCCGGCCTGCCTGGGCCGTGCTGACTCGACGGGTCGGGTGCTGGAGGAGGTCGACGCGTGGATCGACGAGGTGACGGCGCACTCGACGGTGGTCCTGGTCGTGGACGACCTGCACTGGGCAGACCAGAGCACCCTCGACGTCCTGCTCTACCTGCTGGCAGGCCCGCGGCAGCGAAGGTTTGCCGTGCTGACCACCCTGCGCCGTGGGGAGGTGGCCGAGGGGGATCGGCTCAATACCTGGTTGGCGGACGTGAGACGACTACCCGGCTTCGCGGCCATGGGCATCGGACCGCTGACGCGGGTCGAGACGGCGGAGCAGATGGCAGGGCTGCTGCGGACGCCAGCCCACGAGACGCTGGTCGACGAGGTGTTCGCCCGTGCGCGTGGCAACTGCTACCTGACACGGCTGCTCGTCACTGGGCTGGAGCCCACGAGCGCCCACTTGCCGGCCCGGCTGCCGGAGGACATCGAGGAAGCGGTGCTGGCCACGTGGCACCGCCTCGCCCCACCGGCTCGGGAGGTCACCGCGGTGCTGGCCATCGGAGGGCACCGGCAGTCAGCGACCGAGCTCGCAAAGGTCACGAGAGCCCTGCACGATGTCGACGCGCTGGGGATGCTGTTGCGCGCAGCGGCCAGTGCCGGCGTGCTCGACCTGGACGAGGTGGACGGCAGGTTCTGGTTTCACCACCCGCTGCAGGCGGAGGTGCTGGTACGGCACGTCCCGGTCGACGAACGCCGACGCTGGCACGAGGCGTTCGCGGCCCATTTCGAAGCAGGCCTCGATGACAGCAAGGATACCGGGGACCTGGCCCTGGTGGCCGACCACCACTTCGACGCCGGGCACACCGAGGAGGCCTACCGCTGGTCCCTGCGGGCGGCAGAGGGCTCCAGTGGCGGTCCCGAGCGGCTGAGGCTGCTGCAGCGTGCCGTGGACCTGCGTCCTGCGGTGGGCCGCGACCGGTTCTCGCGTCGAGACCTGCTGTGGATGCTCAAGGCTGCGGCACAGTCCACCGCCGCCCACCGCACTGAGCTCGACGCCGTGGAGGCGCTGCTGAAGGACCTGGATCCCAGCACGGCTCCTGCCCAGTGCGCCGAGCTGCTGGTTCGACGGATGCACCTGCGCTTCTCACTGGGACTGGGCTTCATCACCAGGGCGGATAGCGACGAAGCCGAACGGGTGGGGCGGGCCGTCCCACATTCGTGGCAGTACGCGCTCGCGGTCGCCGAGCAGGCGCATGCGGCGCTGTGGGAGGGCGACAGTGATGTGGCCCAGCTCGCCGACCGGGCTCTCGAGCTCGCGACGGCGGTGGGCAACCCGCGTGCCCTCTCGTACGCGCACACCGCAAAGGCCCTCGCCCTGATCGAAGTCGACCACGAGAGCGCCGGTCAGCATGCCTCCCGTGGCAGGACCTTCGCCTTGCAGGCGCGCGACTTCTGGGCCTACAACCACGCGGTCCTCTGGGAGGGCAATGCGATCGACATATGGTCTGCACCGGCGGCGGCCGACCTGATAGCAGCTCGCCGCCGCGAAGCCGCCGCGGCAGGAGCGCCCCATCCGTACATGGCCTGGCTGGCCACCAGCGAGGCCGCGGGCAGGCTGGCGGCAGGCCGGTGGGAGGACTGCGCCGCGCTGCTTCGCATCTGCCTGGGCTCCGAACCCGGACCCCTCGTGGAGGTCGCCGCACGACTGGTCGCAGCCCGTCTCGCTGTCCTGCAGGGTCGGGTGGACGAGGGCGTGGCGCACCTCGCGCGCGTGCCCGAGATCTTCGCCGACCCCTCTCGCTTCAAGGCCTTTCAGTACGACGCGGTCCGGGCCGAGGTCCTGCTTGCCGCGGGAGACCTTGCCGGGGCGATCGAGTGCGTCGAGTCGGCCTTGAAGGTCCCTGGGGTGCCGCCCACCATGTGCGAGTGGCTGCTCCCGCTGGGCGCGCGGGCCTTGGCGGACCAGGCCCAGCGTTCCCGTGACCGAGGCATCGACGGCTCTCCGGTGCAGGAACGCCTGGACGAGCTGGTGCGGCGGTTCCCGATGGTGATCCGGGACTTCGGCCCACCGCTCTCGGACGTCGAATACTCCGTCGAGCTCGGTAACCCCTCGCCGTTCTACCGCCGCCAGCTCGAGGCCTTCGACGCCTGGTACCTGGCCGAGACCGGGCGGGCCCGGCGCGGCCACAGCAACGCGCAGGAATGGGAGCGGGCGTCGACCCTGCTCGTGAAGAGCGGTGCCCGCTGGGAGGGGGCCTACGCGGGCTGGCGTGCAGCCGAGGCCCACCTTAGCGGCCCCCAACTCGACCGGGGCTGCGCGGCGAAGTGGGCGCGCCTGGCGTCGGAGGCCGCCACCCGCCTGGGCGCCCAACCCGTCCTCACGCAGATCCGGGACATGGCGCGGGCGGCGCGAATCCGCCTCGACCCGGTGGATTCGTCCGCCGTCGAACCTGCCGTGGACCGTCTGGGTCTGACCCGCCGAGAGCGCGAGGTGCTGGGGCACGTCGCAGCCGGACGCACCTATGCGGAGATCGCCGCCGAGCTGGTGCTGAGCGAGAAGACGGTGAGCGCGCACATCTCCCACATGCTCCGCAAGACGGGTGCGGCGAACCGCGTCGAGCTCGCCGCCCTCGCTGCCCGGGCCGACACCGCTCCGTAGCCGGGACGTCGAGGTGCTCCTTCCCTGGTTCGCCGCCGAGGTCGTGACCTTGTTCCTCTTCGCTCTGGTCGCGCTGCTCGAGCGGCTGTTCGGCGCCGCGCTCGAGCTCCGCCAGGACAACGAACTCACGGTCTGAGCCATGCCGATCATCGTCAACCTCGACGTCATGCTGGCCCGGCGCAAGATGCGCCTGACCGAGCTCAGCGACCACGTGGGCATCACCATGGCCAACCTGAGCAACCTCAAGACCGGCAAGGCCCGCGCGATCCGCTTCGCCACGCTCGAGGCTATCTGCGCGGCGTTTCGCTATGGGCTGCCATCTATTCGGCGGCTTCGCCCCACCAGTCGCGCTGCTCGATCATCAAGCCCCGCACAGGCGGATCAGGAACTGCGCGGGCAGCGGGCGTCGACGGTGGGGCACACTGGGTCCTGCCTTATCGGAAGGGGATTGTGTGGAGCCGCTCGCCGACGCCGACGTGCCCAGCTGGTGGCTGCGACTCGGGCTGCCCGGCGTGGTCGACCTCCACACGCACTTCCTGCCTGAGCGGATGCTGCGCCGGGTATGGGCGCATTTCGACGAGGCCGGACCGTTAATCGGACGGCCCTGGCCGATCGAGTATCGCTGGGACCAGAACAGGCACATGGCGCACCTTCGGCAGATGGGGGTCCGCCGCTTCACCGCACTGACCTACGCGCACCGGCCGGGCATGGCGGCCGACCTCACCGACTTCGCACTGAACCTGTCGGCAACAGAACCGGACTGTGTCCCCAGCGCGACGTTCTTCCCCGAGGACGGCGTCCTCGACCAGGTGCGCTCCGCCCTCGAACGGGGTGCGCGAGTGTTCAAGATCCACGCGCAAGTGGGCGGGTTCGATCTGCGAGAGCCTGTGCTGGACGAAGTGTGGGGAATGCTCGCGGACGCTGCAGCCCCTGTGGTCGTGCACGTCGGCAGTGGCCCGGTTCCGAGGGTGGGTTTCACCGGACCGGACAAGCTCGAGGGCGTGCTGCGTCGACATCCGCAGCTGACCGCCGTGGTCGCGCACTTGGGTGCGCCGGAGTATGCCGAGTTTCTGACCCTGGCCGAGCAGTACCCGCGAGTGCACCTGGATACCACGATGGTGTTCACGGACTTCTTCGAACAAGGGGCACCCTTCCCTGACGACCTGTTGCCGCGGCTTGCCGAGCTGCCCGATCGGGTCGTTCTCGGGAGCGACTTCCCGAACATTCCCTACCCGTATGCCCATCAGCTCGAGGCACTGGCGCGGCTGCGTGACAAAGAGCCGCGCCTTGACGATGACTGGCTCCGCGACGTCTGCTGGTACAACGGCCACAGACTGATCGGGAACTGAGCCGCTCACGGCAGCGCACAGCGAACTGGTCGTCCTACCATGCTGTACGGCGCCGAGGGGCTGGAGCGCCCTCGAAGTCGCTGTGGCCGGTGTCGTAGACAGAACCCGGCACGCTGTTGATACTCCCCAGGGTATAGCGTGTGGATGATCCGGCGGGACCAGGACTGGCCGCGGGATCGCCCTGTCGGCGGCCCCGGGATTTTTCGCCGCAGCGCCGACGCAGGGCGGAGACCTCTCATGGGTGCGAAGGCTGGGCTGTGCACGGCGTTCGTCGCGGGGGCGGCCGGGGTGGGGCTGGGGGTCGCCGGCCGCCAGGTCAAGCAGCGCTTCGGGTGTCCACCGCGCCGAGCGCCTGGAACGGGATCCGTACCCACCGACGCGGTCGACGTCGCGATCAGGTCGGCCGATGGTGCGACCATCCGCGGCTGGTGGCGTCGGCCACCGGCAGCGCGTCACGGCGGGGCCGGGTGGAGCGGCGCGGCCGCCCTGGTGGTGCATGGCTGGGGTGGCAGCGCCACCGACATGCTTCCCGTGTCTGAGCCGTTGCTGGGCGCCGGGCTGTCGGTGCTCGTGCTGGACACCCGCTGCCACGGCCGCAGCGACGACGCCGCCCTCACGTCGATGCCGGCGTTCGCCGAGGACATCCGCTCGGCTCTAGCCTGGCTGCGCGGGCAGCCCGAGGTCGATTCGGATCGCGTTGTCCTAGTCGGGCACTCGGTGGGCGCAGGTGCCTGCCTTTTCGTGGCTGCCGGGGACCGTCGGGTCGCCGCGGTGGTGTCGTTGGCCTCGATGGCCGACCCGGAGACGTTCATGTCGCGCCGGCTGCGCCGAGTGCTACCCAGCTGGATAGCCTCCCTGGCGCTGCGCTACGTCGAGCACACCATCGGGCATCGGTTCGCCGAGTTCTCACCCGTGCACACCATCGGCAGGGTCCGCGCCCCCGTCCTGCTGCTCCATGGGGACAGGGACGCCACCGTCCCGGTCACGGACGCCTTCCGCCTCCACGCCGAGGCCCCCGGTCACAGCCGACTGGTGGTGCTTCCCGACGCCGACCACAACGACCTTGAGGCGCTCGATGGGGCGACGCCGACGCTGCTGGACTTCCTCCGCGACAATGGTCTGGTTGGCCCCACCGGCTGACGCGCTTTGGGGGACGAAGAGGCAGCAGGTTCAAATCCACCCCGACTCTTGGCAGGTCAGCGCCAAGAGTGCTGGGGGTCGAATCCCAGCACTCGGCGCGCTTTGTCGATCGACAGCAACGTGTCGTGCTCGCCCAGGCCGCGGGTGACCGGTACGCCAGGGAAGACCTCAGCGACCAGCTCGGCATTGGGCCGTGACATGACCGTGTCTGCCGCCGCGATGATGAAACGGTCGAAGCCCGTCATGTCCAGCTCAAGAGCCTTGAGCACGGCCTGCGCGCCATCCCTGCCGTCGATGTAACCCCAGAGGTTCCACTTGCGCAGCGTCGCATCAGCGTCGTATGCGGGAAACCCCGCGTAGTCCCCGGGGTCCATCACATTGGAGAAGCGCAGCGCGATGATCTTGAGCGTCGGATCCCAGCGCACCAGCTCAATGGCCATCTGCTCCTCAAGGTGCTTCACCAGCGAGTACACGCTTTCCGGACGGGCCGGGTAGTCCTCGTCGACCGGGATGTAGGGCGGCGGCACGTCGAAAGGGAGCCCAAGAACGGTCTCGCTCGATGCGTAGACGATGTTCCGGATGCCTGCCCGACGAGCGGCCTGGAACACGTTGAACGTACTGACGATGTTGTTGTGGAACGTCGCGACGTCGCTCAGAATCCCAGGAGCCGGTATGGCGGCCAGGTGCACGAGCGCGTCGAAGGCCGGCTTCGCCGCCTGCTCCGGACCGGCCGAGGGGTCGTTCTCGCCAAAGAAGGCATCGACCACCTCGCCGTAGCTGGTGAGGCTGACGCGCAGGAAACCCGGACCAGGCTGCCCTGCGATGTCAAGGTTGGTGACCTCGTGGCCGGCCGCTGCCAGCACCGTGACGACCGTGCTCCCCAGCTTCCCTGACCCACCGGTGACGGCGATCCTCATCGTTGGCTCCTCTCGCCCGCATTCTTCGTTCATCGTTCATGGTGCATCGTGCCACGCGAGAAGGATCCGTCGCCGATCGATCCGATCGCTCAGGATGCCGCTACCCGGAGCGCCAGAAGCTGTGGCACGGTGATGGCCAGGGAGGCCACCGGCGAGGGACCGGAGTACAGGTAGGGAGCCGCCGCGACCTTGAGGTCGACATATGGATGTGCGTGATTGTCGGTAGCACCAGGGTGTCCTCGGCGCCAAGAAGCTCGGTGAGGCGTTCCTCGATGTCGATGTACATGCGAGGGTTGCCGAGCAAACGCGACCAGCTGGGGTGCGTTCCCCATTGCCTGATGCTGGCATCGACCGAGTCGATGATCTCCGGCTCGAGGTCGAAGCCAAGGTAGTTGCACGAGGCGAAGTCGGCCAGCCAGCGGTCGCCGATCCTGATCCGCCTGCCTTTTACTTCCTCGATCACCGCGTCGTACATCGGCGCAGAGGTCCGCAGCCGCTGGAGGTCGGCCCACCGGTGGTCCTGGATCGGCCTGAATGCGGGATCGGAAATCGGCATCTGCCTTGTCCTGTCTGCTTAGGGTCGGGTCCCCGGCACGGGGCAACGTTGATGGGCTGGGGGAAGGCTGATGTCAGCCCGACCCCTTCTGCAGGCGGACGATCGGCGCCGGCACTCGCAAACGGGCGACGTTTGACCCGCGGGACGTTGTTACAGGCGTGCCGAGTGGCACGTCGGAAACCAGTAGTCCGAGCATTTCTTCGGGTGGCACTGGCCTGGAGTACAGATACCCCTGCCCCAACCCACAGCCCATCGACCACAGCTCGTCCCGCTGCGCAATGCTTTCAATGCCTTCGGCCACCACCTCGAGGCGAAGCGAATGGGCCATGGACAAGATGGCGCTCGCCAGGGCAGCGTCGTCTGGGTTGCCTGATCCGAGGCCGTCGACGAACGACTTGTCGACCTTCAGCTCGTGGACGTGGAAGCGTTGGAGGTAGGACAGGCTGGAATAACCCTGCCGAAATCGTCGATCGCAATGAGAACGCCCAGGTCTGCGATATCGGTCAGCTGTTCCAGAACCATGGACGCATCGAGTGCGAAGGCGCTCTCGGTCAGCTCGAGGACAAGCGCGGCAGGAGTCATGTCGTGGCGCAGCAGAATCGAACGGACCTCGTCGGCGAAACCGCCCTCCTGCAACTGGCGCACCGACACGTTCACAGACAAGCGGTGGCTGGTATCCCCTTGATCGGCCCATACCCGCCATTGCGCACATGCACGATCGAGCACCCACCGCCCCAGCTCGATGATCTGACCCGTTTCCTCAGCCAGCGTGATGATTTCCGCAGGCATCACCAGACCACGGGTGGGATGGCGTCACCGAACGAGTACCTCGGACCCGAGAATGTCCCCTGTGTCGATCAAGACGATCGGCTGGTAGTTCAGCTCGAACTGCCCGCCGCCATCGCTACCGACAGTTCGGAGCGTTGAGTCAGGCGGCTCAGCATCCGGGTTGAGCGGCGTTGCGATCTCGTGCGACGCCGGAGTGTTCCGGCACGTCGACACGTCGATGTGCCGTATTGTCCCGGCAGGGTCGCATCTGCTGAGAGCTCACCAGGCCGAGACCTCATGGGACAAGGAGAGGGCCGCATGACCGCAAGCCCACGCGGCGTCCGGGGTCGGGTGAAGACGTCGTTCTGGCGCAGCCACGTGATTGCCCTTCCCATGGTTCTGGTGGTCGTGGCGACGACACTGCTGTCGGGCTTCGGCTGGGTCGCGGTGCACGAAGCCGATCGCACGGTCCGAAGCGAGGCGCAGGCACGGGTTCGGTCCAACCGCGATGCCGCCGTGCGGGCGTTGGTCCACCAGGCCAACGACTTCAAGGCCGCAGTGTCGACCACTGCGACGAACGCTCAGATCATCGACAGCTTCCGGGCGCCGACCCCGGCGGCATTGGCCGAAGCGCAGGACTACCTGACGCTGCTCGCGCGCGGCAAGGGTTCACCGGCTGCCTTCCTCGCTGACGCCCACGGTCGGGTCAGAACCGTCTACCCACGAAACCCTCAGCTCATCGGGCAGGACTACTCCTTCCGGGACTGGTTCCTGGGTGCGTCCAAAACCGGCGGGACCTACGTGTCGGCGGCCTACCGCACCGCTGCGACCGGACATCCGCTGGTCGTCGGTGTGGCCGCCCCCGTGCTCAACGGAACCGAGCACATCGGGTACGTCGTGGTTCTCTGGCAGCTGGACTCCGTCCGCGCGGTGGCCGAGGGTTCGCGCAAGGACGACGGCGTCGCCATCCTGGTCACCGACCAGCATGGTCAGCCATTGTCCGACGCCCTGGCTGTCGACCTCCGGGGACAGGCCCAGCCGGTAGCCGTCTCCGCGACGACCAAGCAGGCGCTCAGCGGGCGGACCACCGACACCGTCATCGACGGGATACTGGTGTCGGCCGGGCGTGTGCCCCAGCTCGGATGGACGGTGACAGCGACGCAGCCCTCCTCGGTCGCGCTGGCCCCGGCCGACACCTTCCGACGGAGTCTGGGCGTCGCGCTGGGCATCGCACTGCTGCTCGTGTTGCTGCTGGCCGTGTTCGTGTGGCGCGTGGCCCTGCATCGCGCTGACGAACGGGGCGTCCTGCGGGACAGTGAGGAACGGTTCCGGCGCGTGTTCGACGAGGCGCTCATCGGCAAGCTCCTGGCCAACACCGACGGCGACATCCTCCAGGCCAACTCCGTCGTGGCGCGACTGCTGGACCGTGCACCTGTTGAGCTCGTCGGGCGGTCTTTCGCCGGGCTCTTCGAGACTGAGCGGGACCAGGCACGCATCCAGCAGCTCGTCCAGGCCGGCGACGGCGAGCTGCGTGCCGAGATGAGCCTCAGCGCTGCCCACGGCCAGTCACTGTGGGTCTTGGTCGGGCTGTCGTGGATGCGCGAGCTTGACGGCGAACGTGTACTGCTCGCGCAGGTCGAGGACATCACCGCACGGCGGGCCGCCGAGCAACGGCTCACCGAGCTGGCTCTGCATGATGAGCTCACCGGTCTGCCGAACCGCCGGTTGCTGCTCGAACGCTGCG
>JBDTMW010000069.1:0-9588 GCA_039934065.1 Actinomycetota bacterium
TATTGCCAAGAGTCGGGGTGACAGGATTTGAACCTGCGGCCTCTTCGTCCCGAACGAAGCGCGCTACCAAGCTGCGCCACACCCCGTGGCTCGCCGTCCACACACGTGATGCGTTCAGCGATGCACGAGACTAGCCGAGCGATGCGGTAAGCACCGAATCGGGTCCAGACCTCACCGCACGGCCGGCTTGGCGGTAAGGGTCAGGAGTGTCACCTCGGGCCGGCAGGCGAAACGCACCGGAGCGTATGGCGAGGTGCCCAGCCCGGCTGAGACATGCATCCACGCTGCGTCTGCCGGAGCCTCGGTAGACGGCGTCGTGCCGGCCCCGGGCCACCATCGCGAGAGGCCCTTGGCGCGCCCCCGGTCCAGGTCGCAGTTGGTCACCAGAGTCCCGTAGAACGGCAGACACAACTGGCCGCCGTGGGTGTGGCCGGCGAAGACGAGCCCCGCGCCGTCGGCCGTCATGGAGTCCAGGACCCGGGTGTATGGCGCGTGGGTGACTCCCACCGTCAGCGTTGCTGAGGGATCGCGGGGACCGGCGACCGCGGCATACCGGTCGTAGTGAAGGTGGGGGTCGTCGACCCCCACGAACTCAAGCATCTGCCCGGCGACCGACAGGGTGCTGCGGGCATTGCTGAGATCCGCCCAGCCGGCAGCAGAGAGGGCGTCGGCAAGGTCGGCGGTCGGCAGCGGAACGCTGTCTTGACGCCGTGCATGAGACTTCGTGAGGTAACGAGCCGGGTTCTTCAGGCCTGGGGCGAAGTAGTCGTTGGAGCCGAGCACGAACACGCCCGGCACCGCGAGCAGCGGCTCCAGCGCTCGCAATACGGCAGGAAGGGCCTCCAGGTCGCCGAAGTTGTCGCCGGTGTTGACGACCAGATCCGGCTCGAGTGCCGCGAGCGAGCGGATCCATTCGATCTTGCGTGCCTGGCGGGGGACGAGGTGGATATCTGAGATGTGCAGGACCCGCAGCGACGCGGCACCGGTGGGCAGCACCGGGGCGCTCGCCCGTCGCACGGTGAAGGCGTTGCGCTCGATCAGGGACGCGTAGGCCAACCCGCCGGCGCCGATGGTGGCCAGGCTCGCGACGGTGCGAAGTGCAGTGTGTGTCGGGCTCATGGGGTCCCATCCTTGCAAACCCCGGATGCCGGCAGTGTCAGAATGCCCCTATGACCGAACCGGGCACCTCCCAGCTGAAGTCCACTCTGCGCGCCGACCTGCATACGTCGATGCGCGAGCATGACGCAGTGCGCACGGCGACGTTGCGGATGGCCCTGACCGCGGTCACCAACGAAGAGGTGTCGGGCACGGCCGCCCGCGACCTTTCGGACGACGAGGTCCTCAAGGTTCTTGCCAAGGAGGCCAAGAAGCGCCGTGAGGCAGCGGAGGAGTACATCGGGGCGAACCGACCAGAGCTTGCGGCCAAAGAAAGGGCCGAACTGGCGTTCCTCGAGGCCTATCTGCCCGCTCAGCTGTCCGACGCCGAGCTGCAGGCGCTGGTCGCGCAGGCCATCAGCGAGACGGGCGCCAGCGGTATGCCGCAGATGGGCTTGGTCATGAAGGCCGCCACCGCCCTGGTGGCTGGCCGGGCTGAAGGCGGACGCGTCGCGGCGATCGTGAGGTCGGTTCTCGCACAGAAGTAGGCACGCACTGCCCGGTCGCCGCCGGCTCTGGGCAGGGATCATCGCGCCGGTCCTTGACGGTCTAGGGCCGCCCTGGCTTGGTCTTGGTGGGCTTCGGAATGGGCCCCGGCGGCGCGGTGGCTGTAGGTGGCGGTGGTGGCGGAACCCCGGACGAGGTGATGATAGTGACCGAGCTGCCGCGAAGCGCCCGATAGGCGGGCTGGGTGCCCACGACCAGACCCACGGGGATGCTGGATGCCACGGCGTTGCCGACCACCGGTGAGAACCCGGCCGAGGCAAGGGCAGCCATGGCGTCGCCCAGGGCCAGCCCCGTGACGCTGGGGATCGACACCAGGTCGCCGTTGGTCACCTTGTCGCTGGGCTCGGCGAAGTCGCGGAATGGCATCCCGGCCGACGCTTGGTCCATGATCTGCTTCCAGATCGGCGCGGCGATGGTGGCACCGAAGACCTGGCCGGAGTAGAACTGCTTGCCGAGCTTAATGTTGCGAAGTACGCGGGTCTGGGGGCCGTCGGGTGTGCCGACCCAGACCGCGGTGGACAGCTGCGGGGTGTAGCCGGCGAACCAGGTCTCGTTGCTGCCGTCGGAGGTACCGGTCTTGCCGGCTGCCGGGCGTCCGCCTGCAAGGCTGTTCCCAGAGCCGGTGCCCTTGGTCAGGACGGTCTTGAGGATCTTGGTGACGCCGTTGGCCACGTCAGGCTCGATGACCTTCTTGCACTGGTTCTTGGGCAGTGCGAGCGGTTTGCGATCGCTGGTGGTGACCGTGAGGACCGGCGATGGAATGCAGTAGGTGCCGCCCGAGGCGACCGTGGCGTATGCCGAGGCCAGGGTCAGCGGCGAGACGCTGTCCGAGCCCAGAGTGATTGAGGAGGCGAGGCTCTGGATGGGCTTGCCGCTGCCCTGGTGCAGGCCCATCGTGGTCATCAGGTCACGGACCGAGCAGGCTCCGAGCTTGGCGACGAGCCCGGCGAACGCGGTGTTGACTGACTTGGCTGTCGCAACAGTCAGACTGACTCGGCCGTTGTAGGTGCCTTCGTCGTTGCGGACTGGCCACGGCATGGTCCCGGCGCAGGCGTCGGTGAAGTCGGCTTTGGTGAATATCGCGGGACGGGTCGCGTTGGCGGAGCGCGCGATGATGGTCGAGTTGATCGGCATGCCGGAGCGCAGCGCCTCAGTCACGGCGAACATCTTGGCCGTCGAGCCGAACGCAAAGCCGATGGATTCGCCGTATTTCTTGTCGACCGCCCAGTTCACTTCGGTGTTGCCGAAGGGGGCGCCCTGTTTGTTGGAGAACTTAGTGTTCTGAGCGATGGCCAGGACGTGGCCGGTCCCGGGTTCGACCAGTGCGGCCGCGGCACCGATTCTCTCGCTGTTGCCGACCGGCACCTTGGCGTTGATCTGCTTCTGGGCGATCAGCTGCATCTTGGGGTCGAGAGTCGTCTGGATGGTCAAGCCGCCGCGGTTGATCGCCTGTTTGCGGTCCGCCGGAGTCTTGCCCAGCGACGGTTGTTCCATCAGCCACTGCGTGACGTAGTTGCAGAAGTAGGGGTAGGGCGAGGACGCGCAAGAGTTCAGGGCGGGTTTGGGGTTGGTCACCATCTTGGTCTCCCTGGCGCTCTGCCAGGCCTTGTCGGTGATCAGGTTCAGCTCATGCATCCGGTCGAGGACGACGTTGCGCCGGGTCAGCGCTTTGGCGGGGAAGTGGATCGGGTCGGTCTCGCTCGGCAGCTGGACGAGCCCGGCCAGGGTCGCGGCCTGAGCCAGGCTCAGCTTGGCTGCGGTCACTCCGAAGTAGTTGCGAGCCGCTGCCTCGACCCCATAGGCCTGGTCGCCGAAGTAGACGAGGTTGAGGTAGCCCTCAAGGATCTGGTTCTTGGTGAGGATCTTCTCCAGCGTGACGGCGTACTTGAGCTCCTGGAGCTTGCGCGTGTAGCTCTTGGCCGTGGCGGCCGCGGCGCACTTCGCGTCCTTCTTGTTGAGACAGTTCTCCTGCAGGGTGATCTTGACGTACTGCTGGGTCAGGGTCGATGCACCCTGAGTGTCGCCGCCGCCCAGGTTGGAGACGAAGGCTCGGCCGACGCCCAGCGGGTCGATGCCGCCGTGCTCGTAGAAGCGGCTGTCCTCGATCGCGACCTGGGCCTGCTGCATGACCGGAGCGATCTTGGAGAGCGGCACGATGATGCGGTTCTCGTCATACGGCGTGGCGATCAGGGTGCCGTCGCTGGCAAGGATGCGGGACTGCTGCGACAGGGCTGTCCGGGTGAAGTCGCTGGGAAGGGAGTCGAAGATGTGGACTCCCTGGCGGGCCGTGGCACCGGTGGCCCCCACTGCCGGCATGACCAGCCCCGCGCCCAACAGTCCGAGGACGACGGATGTGGCCAGGAAGGCTCCGAGCAGGCTGACGATGTTGGCGAAGTTCGTCCCACGTCCCGGCATGTCCCCAGCCTAACCCGCGGATCTGTGCCGATCGCGCCTCACAAAGCCGGGTGACTAGTCACTCTTGGCGGTCTGAACTACCCGAAAGCGTCATTCCCCCCATAAGCATCTCGTCCCTATCGTTTCGTGGTAGCGGCTCATCACGTCGTTGCGGAGCGTTCTGCGCATATCAGGGGAGGCCTACATGACCGTCACCATGACGCATCGTGAGGGTGTGGGTACGGCTCGATCGTCATGGGTCGAGGAGTGGGCGCAGTACGGAGCCTGCAGCACGGCAGATCCCGATGCGCTCTTCGTGCAGGGCGCCGCGCAACAGCAGGCCAAACTGGTCTGTATGGGCTGCAAGGTGATTGCCGAGTGTCTCGCGGACTCTCTCGATAACCACACCGAGTTCGGTGTCTGGGGCGGTATGACCGAACGCGAGCGCCGCGCTTTGCTCAAGAGCAGGCCGCGTGTCACTTCCTGGCGTTCCCTCTTCCAGGCCGACCGAACGCGTCAGGAACGCTCGGCCTCCTGAGCTTCGCTTCACCTCCCGATTCTTCTTGACCTCCCGGGCGTTACGGGCCGGCCAACGCTGTGCCCACGGTGCGCAGACCTGTCAGGTCGTGGATGTCCTGGGCCGCCGCAGGCACTTCGACCGTCGGTATGCCTGGGTGGCCGGCGACAAACCGCTTGGCCAGGGACTGGTGTCGGCCCGCGATCTCGGCCTGAACGGCGTGCAGCCGCAAGAGTGCCTGGGTGATGGCCGTGCGCTCGGAGACTGATGAGTCGCCCGATGAGCCACCGGCTTCGTCGGCGTCCAGCTCTTCGGCCGCAGCGAGCGCGCGGGCGGCGGGCAGACCCGGTGCGGACACGCGATACACACGGTTGACGACCAGCCCGGCCAGCGGCATCCCCTCTTCGTCGAGGCGGTCCACGAAGTACGACGCCTCGCGCAGGGCGTCACGTTCGGGAGCGGCGACCACGATGAACTTCGTGGAGCTCTCGCTCAAGAGGGCGTAGGTGTGGTCGGCGCGCTCGCGAAACCCGCCGAACATCGTGTCGAGGGCGGCGACAAAAGTCTGGACGTCGGTCAGCATCTGTCCACCCAGAAGCTTGGTCATGGCTGTGGTGACGATGTTGACGCCCGTGGTGAAGACTTTCAGATATGCGCGGCCACCCACCCTCGCCGGAGCGGCAAGAAGGCGAATGAAGCGGCCGTCCAGGAACGAGCCAAGGCGCTTCGGAGCGTCCAGGAAGTCCAGGGCCGAGCGTGACGGCGGAGTGTCTACGACGATGAGGTCCCAGCGCGGATGGTCGGGGTCGCGGTCCGCCTCGAGCCTCAGCTGTCCTAGCTTCTCCATCGCCATGTACTCCTGGGTGCCGGCGAAAGAGCTCGAGACTGCCTGGTAGAACGGGTTGGCCAGGATCTGATCGGCCTTGTCGGGGGCGGCGTGTGCCATCACCACCTCGTCGAAGGTCCGTTTCATGTCCAGCATCATCGCGTCGAGCGAACCGCCTTTTGCGTTATTGATGTCGTCGACCGATCTTGGCGTGTTGTCCAGGGCGGTCAGACCGAGCGACTGTGCCAGGCGCCGGGCGGGGTCGATGGTCAAGACGACGACACGGCGGCCGGACTCAGCTGCTCGTAGTCCCAGCGCGGCCGCGACTGTCGTCTTGCCGACTCCTCCGGCTCCGCAGCACACGACGATCCGTGTGTCCGGGTCGTCGATCAGGGCGTCGATGTCGAGGACGGGTGCCATCACGCCATCCCCTGTGCGACGAGAGCGCCCGCCAGCTCACGGATCCCGTTGGCATCGATGCCCTCGGACAGAGACGGCAACCGGTAGGTCGGCCGCCGAAGGTCCGCGATGACCATCGCCGCCTCGTGCTCGAGCGCTACCCGCTCGGCGTGGTCTTTGGCCTCGGCCAGCAAGCCGTTCACGATGGCGTCGGTCGGCCGGACCTGGGCCCTGGCCAGATCTGCCGCTACGTCCTTGCGGGAAATCGCCGACCGTGCTGCCATCTTCAGCGCCTTGGGGGTGAGGATCGTCTCGCGTACCTGGTTGACGACGACGCCACCGACCGGCATACCGACGGCCCTCAGCTCGGCGATCGCGTCGACGGTCTCCTGGACCGGCATCTCCTCGAGCAGTGTCACGACGTGGACCACCGTTCGGGGAGACCTCAGCATCGCCGTGATCGAGTCGGCTTGCGAGCGGATCGGCCCGACCCTGGCCAGGTCGGCGACCTCGTGGTTCACGTTGAGGAATCGCGCCACACGGCCGGTCGGCGGCGCGTCCAGGACCACGGCGTCGTAGGCGGGTGCGGCGGCCGGGCCCTTGGCCCGGTGGTCCTTGCGTCGTCGGACCGCCTCGAAGATCTTGCCGATCAGCAGGACGTCTCGGACGCCCGGCGCGATCGTGGTGGCGAAGTCGATGGCGCCGAACCTCTCCAGCAGACCACCGGCCCGGCCGAGCTTGTAGTACATGTGGAGGTACTCGAGCAGCGCGGCCTTGGCATCCACCGACAGGCCGAACACCTCGCCGCCCTGGGCAGCGTGTGCGATGCGGGCCTCTGTCGAAGCGAGCGGGTCGACGTCGAAGGTCTGGCTGATGCCTTGGCGTCCCTCGACCTCGGCCAGCAGCACCCGCCTGCCCTGGTCGGCCAGCGCCAGCGCCAGCGACGCGGCGACGGTGGTCTTGCCGGTGCCGCCCTTGCCGGTGACGACGTGCAGTCGCACGCCGTCCCAGTCGGTGTCGCGGGCCGACGCCGCCCCTGGTGCCATGACCAAGAGCCTAGGACCCCCCGTGTTGACGCCGGCCGACACCGCTCGCAACGAACGGCCGGGCCCCCTGGACACCGGCCGTTCTCCGACTATTCAAGCGACTGGGACAGGTCCAGGTCATCGGCCGATCGGGCTGATCTTTGTATGGACCGTTTCGAACCTGCAAGGCTGGTCAATGAGCATGCTTTCGGTCCGGTCTAGGCTTCGGTCATGGCTAACTGGGAGTACGCAACGGTTCCACTGATCGTGCACGCCACCAAGCAGATCCTCGACCAATGGGGCGAGGATGGCTGGGAGCTCGTGCAGGTTCTGACTGGCCCGGACGGCAACGGCCTGGTGGCCTACCTCAAACGAAAGAAGGCATAGAGCATGTCCGCTGTCGAAGATCGCCTGGCCGAGCTCGGCCTCACCGTGCCTGACGTGGCCAAGCCCGTGGCGGCCTATGTGCCGGCTCTGCGTGACGGCAACATGATCTTCACCTCCGGCCAGCTGCCGATGGTGTCGGGTGCGTTGGCGCAGACGGGCAAAGTGGGGACAGGCGGCGACTCCGTGTCCCCCGAGGATGCCAAGAAGCTGGCAGAGCTGTGCGCCCTGAACGCGATCGCGGCGGTCAAGTCCGTCATCGGTGACCTGGACAAGGTTTCGCGGGTCGTCAAGGTCGTCGGCTTCGTGGCCAGCGACCCGTCGTTCACCGGACAGCCCGGTGTCATCAACGGTGCCTCAGAGCTGCTCGGCCAAGCCTTCGGGGACGCAGGTGTGCATGCCCGCTCGGCGGTCGGGGTCGCTGTCCTTCCGCTTGACGCCCCGGTCGAGGTCGAGATCATCGTGTCGGTCCGGGACTGAGCATCACCACCCTGACCCGCGACTTCGCAGTCCGGACGCTGGGCGGTCGCGCCACGGACTGGCTCGACGGCCAGGGCCCTGACGTGGCGGCTGCCAGGCCCGCCGCCACGGTGATGATCCTGCGGGACCGGGTTGGTGCCGATGGCGGGGCGGCGGTTGACGTCTTCATGCAGCGCCGCGTCTCGACGATGGCGTTCGCTCCGCTGATGATGGTGTTCCCTGGTGGCGGCGTCGACCCCCGCGATGCTGATGTGAGCCTGCCGTGGGCGGGTCCCTCGCCGGCGGAGTGGGGACGGGTGCTCGGGGCCGACGAGGCCACCGCACGCGAGCTCGTGGCTGCCGCCGTTCGTGAGGTGTTCGAGGAGTGCGGCGTACTGATGGCCGGGCCTGATGCCGGCACCGTGGTCGGAGATGTCAGCGGTCCGCAGTGGCAGGCTGAACGGAAGGCGCTCTTGTCGCGCGAGGTCTCGTTGGCCCAGATGTTGATCCGTCGCGGGTTGGTGCTGCGTTCGGATCTACTTCAGGCGCGAGCCCACTGGATCACACCTGAGTTTGAGCCGAAGCGTTACGACACAAGGATATTCGCCGCTCTTCTTCCGGCTGGGCAGATCGCCGACGATCAGACAACGGAGGCCGACCACGCGGGCTGGGCCGATCCGGCCCGCCTGCTCGAGGACTATGCCACCGGCTCAGCCCTGATGCTGCCACCGACCCTGGTGTGCGTCGAACAAGTTGCTGCGGCCTCGTCGGTGGCCGACTTCCTGGCCGCGCAGGTCCGCATGCTGCCGATCACACCAGTGCTCGTCCGGACAGGTGACTCAGTGGTCATCCGCTGTGTCCTGCCGACATGACGCCCGACCAGGGAGCACCTCTCGCCGACGGTGGGTCAGAGTCCGTATGGGGCGGCGGCGACGTCACCGAGCGCGCGACCTGCGTGCTCGCTCCGAACCCCGGCGCCATGACACTGGAAGGCACCAACACCTGGATCCTGATGGAGCCGGGGGCGACGGACTGCGTCGTCGTCGATCCCGGGCCGCTCGATGAACAACATCTGCACCGGGTGCTGGATATCGTGGCCGGTCGCGGGGCGCGAGTCGCGCTGACGCTGCTCACCCATCGCCACCCGGACCACGCCGAGTCGGTCTTTCGGTTCGCCGCACTGACCGGCGCACCGGTCCGGGGCACGGGGACGGGGCACGACGATCTCGGCGTCGATGAGCGGCTGGCGGTCGGCGGCCTGGAACTGGCCATCGTGCCCACTCCCGGGCATACCAGCGACTCGTTCTCGTTCCTGCTGGTCGCCGAGAATGCCCTGCTCACCGGTGACACGATCCTGGGGCGCGGCACGTCAGTGGTGGCGTGGCCCGATGGCGAGCTGGCGGCATACCTCGAGTCCCTACAACGCATCGAGGCGCTGACGGGTGCGTGTGAGGTGACCCAGATCCTGCCAGGTCACGGACCCACGCTGCCGGACGCGGCCGCCGTCGTGCGCTTCTATCTGCGCCACCGTCAGGAACGTCTTGAGCAGGTGCGGGCCGCCGTGGCGTCCGGGGCGATCGGCGCGGACGCAGTGGTCGAGATGGTCTATGCCGACGTCCCGCGCGAGGTTTGGCCGGCGGCCCGGCTCAGCGTGCTGGCTCAGCTGGACTACCTGGCGACCCACCCCCACGCCTGACCGCGAACACCGTTCTAGGCCTCGGAAGAGCCCCACACGGCGCCGGAGTCGTGTTCGCTAGGGGGGCAAAGGCGGTGGGAAGCAGCTAGCGGGCTCTGCGCCTCAGCCGTTCGACGTCCGTCACCAGCACGGCGCGGGCCTCAAGCTTGATCCAGCCCCGGGATGCGAAGTCGGCCAGAGCCTTGTTGACCGTCTCGCGGGAGGCGCCGACGAGCTGGGCGAGCTC
>JBDTMW010000070.1:0-9581 GCA_039934065.1 Actinomycetota bacterium
TCGATGGATGCCGCCAACATGCTCAAGCCGCTGCTGGCCCGCGGCGAGCTGCGGATGGTCGGGGCAACGACGCTGGAGGAGTACCGCAAGCACATCGAGAAGGATGCCGCGCTCGAGCGCCGCTTCCAGCAGGTGTTCGTCGGCGAGCCCAGTGTCGAGGACACCATCGGCATCCTGCGCGGGCTCAAGGAACGCTACGAGGCCCACCACAAGGTGACGATCGCCGACAGCGCGCTGGTGGCTGCCGCGTCGCTGTCCGACCGGTTCATCAGCGGACGTCAGCTGCCCGACAAGGCGATCGACCTGATCGACGAGGCCGCCTCACGCCTGCGGATGGAGATCGACTCCTCACCGGTGGAGATCGACGAGCTCCAGCGCGCCGTCGACCGGCTGAAGATGGAGGAGCTCGCGCTGGGTCACGAGTCGGACGATGCGTCGAAAGAACGGCTCGAGCGACTACGCCGCGACCTCGCCGACCGCTCCGAGCAGCTGGCCGCGCTGACCGCACGCTGGGATCAGGAGAAGGCCGGGCTCAACAGGGTCGGAGATCTCAAGGCCCAGATCGACGAGCTGCGCGGGCAGGCCGAGCGACTCCAGCGAGACGGCGACCTCGCGGGGGCGTCAAAGCTGCTGTACGGCCAGATCCCCTCTCTCGAGAAGGATCTGACGCAGGCACAGGCTGTCGAGGCGACGTCGTCAACCGCCGGGGGAGAGGGGCCGATGGTCAAGGAGGAGGTCGGTCCCGACGACATCGCCGACGTCATCAGCGCCTGGACCGGCATCCCGGCCGGCCGGCTGCTCGAGGGCGAGACCGACAAGCTGCTGCGGATGGAGGACGAGCTCGGCCGCCGGTTGATCGGCCAGACCGAGGCCGTCCGCGCCGTGTCCGACGCCGTCCGCCGGGCCCGGGCCGGCATCTCCGACCCCGACCGCCCCACCGGCTCGTTCCTGTTCCTCGGCCCCACCGGCGTCGGCAAGACCGAGCTGGCCAAGGCGCTCGCCGACTTCCTGTTCGACGACGAACGCGCCATGGTGCGGATCGACATGAGCGAGTACTCCGAGCGGCACGCGGTCGCGCGCCTGATTGGTGCACCTCCGGGGTATGTGGGGTACGAGGAGGGCGGTCAGCTCACCGAGGCGGTGCGCCGGCGCCCGTACTCCGTGGTGCTGCTGGATGAGGTGGAGAAGGCTCACGAGCAGACCTTTGACGTGCTGCTCCAGCTCCTCGACGACGGGCGTCTCACCGACGGCCAGGGCCGCACCGTCGACTTCCGCAACGTCATCCTGGTGATGACCTCCAACCTCGGCTCGGACTTCCTGATCGACCCGACGATGGCGCCGGACGCCAAGCACGACGCCGTGATGGCGGCGGTGCACGTGACGTTCCGGCCCGAGTTCCTCAACCGCCTCGACGAGGTCGTCATCTTCGACCCGCTGTCCACCGAGGACCTCGCCAACATCGTCGGGCTCCAGGTCGAGATGATGAGGAAGCGTCTTGAGGACCGCCGGATCAACCTTGAGGTGACGCCGGCGGCACGTGAGTGGCTGGCGATAACCGGCTACGACCCGGCATACGGGGCGAGGCCGTTGCGGCGTCTGGTGCAGCATGAGATCGGCGACCGCCTGGCCCGTTCGCTGCTGTCAGGCGAGGTCCGGGACGGCAGCACGGTGATCGTCGACAGGGACCCTGAGGGCGACTCCCTGGTGCTGCGCTGAGACAGCCGCCGCCGCCCGCCGGGTAACCTGCGACCCATGCGACTGCGACACAGGATGATCCGAGCCACGGCGCTGGCCCTTGCCCTGGTGACGGGGTCTGCGCTCACAGCCTGCAGCTCGGACAAACCAGCCGAGGCGAAGAAGCTCACGGCAGTTGAACAGCTCGCGGCAGCCAAGGCCAAGGCCGATGCCGCGACCTCCCTGCACCTGACCCTTCGCTCCAGCGGCATTCCCGATTCGGCCAACGGTGTCCTGGCAGCCGATGGCTCGGGCACCCACGCACCCGCCTTCAAGGGGACTCTGGACGCCCGCATCGCGGGGTTCGCGGCCAAGGTCGAGGTGGTCGCGATCGACAAGCTGCTCTATCTGAAGCTGCCGTTCACAACCGAGTTCGCCGAGACCGACCCCAAGCAGTTCAACGCGCCCAACCCAGCCCTGCTGTTCGCATCTGACGGCGGCATCACCTCGCTGATGACCGCGACGACCAACCCGGTCGAGGGGGAGCAGACCCGGGCCGGCGCCGACATCCTCACCACGATCTCCGGGAAGCTCCCTGGCAGCACTGTCGAGAAGCTGCTCAACTTCGGCGACGGCACCAAGACCTACGACGTCACCTATGGGATCACCGACCGTGGTGGCGAGCTGCGCACCGTGACCCTTGTTGGCCCGTTCTTCAAGGGCGCGACATCTACCTACGTGCTCACGCTGGACAAGTACGGCGCCCCGGTTGAGATCACCAAGCCCTAGGGCGCTGCTCGCGACCGCATCGGTTGCAGTGGCCCTCGCGGCGGCGGACACCTACGTCGTCGTCCTGGCGCTGCCGGACATGATGGCCGGTGTCGGCCTCGGCAACGATGAGCTGCAGCGGGCCACGCCGATCATCTCGGGCTTCCTGCTTGGCTACATCGCGGTTCTGCCGCTGATCGGCCGGCTGTCGGATCTCGTGTCGCGCCAACGGATCCTGCTCTTCTGCCTGTCCCTCTTCGTGGTCGGCTCGGCTGTCACTGCCGTCTCGCTAGAGCTGCCGGTCCTCGTGGGCGGAAGGGTCCTGCAGGGCATCGGCGGCGGCGGGCTGGTGCCCGCGACACTGGCGCTGGTCGCAGATCTGTGGCCGCCCGAACGACGTGGGACGCCGCTGGGTGTGGTCGGCGCCGTACAGGAGCTCGGCAGCGTCCTTGGTCCGTTGCTCGGAGCTGCTGTGCTCGCAGTGGCAGACTGGCGGGCCATCTTCTGGCTGAATGTCGTTCTCGGCATTGTCATTGCAGCCGTCATGGTGCTGACCGGCGGTCGCGAGGCACGACCTCGGCCACGGGTGCTGACAACGGTTCTGGGCCTGGCGACTGTCGCGGCGGGGCTGCTCACGTTGGTGGCGCCAGCATCACTCGCCGACGACGTCAGATTCGGTATTCCGTTCGTCCCCTTCATCGGGACGGACCGCCTCGCGACCCCCATGGGTGTGTTCACCGTGGTCCTTCTGCTGGCTACCCTGGCGACATCGCCGCTCACCCCGGGGTCTCTTCTTGCCCTGTGGCGACGGGTCGACCTGCTCGGCGCGCTGCTTATCGGCGTGGCCCTGGGCGCTCTCGTCCTCACCTTCGCCTCTGCCGATCCGGAGCGCGAGGTGGTGGGGCCGTGGGGTTGGGCTCTGGTTCCGCTGGGGCTGGTGGCCGTCGCGGCATACCTGTGGAGGCACCGCACCGCCCGCGACCCGCTCGTGCCCCGCGGCGTGATGTCGACCGGGTCCGACGGGGGCCGCTCCAGAGTCATCCCGGCCCTGCTGGTCAGCCTGCTGGCAGGGGTGGCGCTGGTCGGCATCGTGGTCGACATTCCGATTCTGGCCCGGCTGACGGTGACCGGGTCCCAGACCGTTGCGGCGCTGGTCCTTGTCCGGTTTCTCATCGCAGTGCCGGTCGGCGCCTTCCTCGGCGGCTGGCTGCTGCACCGAGTCGGTCCGGCACTCGTGGCGGTGGCCGGTCTCGTCCTCGCCGGGCTCGGGCTCATCGCGATGTCCGGATGGGGGCAGGGCTCGCTGCAATCGTGGCCGGCGACACCGGTCCTCATGCTTGTGGGACTCGGTCTGGGGCTACCGATCGCGCCGGTCAACGCCGCAGCACTGGCGTCGGCCGGCGCTGCCGCTCATGGGGTCGTCAGCTCGCTGGTCGTCCTGGCCCGCATGGTCGGGATGGTGGTCGGACTCGGACTGCTGACCGCCATCGGGCTGTATCGCTACTACCAGACCGTGGCCGCGCTACCGAACCAGAGCGACACGGCGGCGCTGGCCGCGGCAGGTGTGGTGCAGGTACAGACCGTATTCCTCGGCGGGGCGGTGGCCGCATTCCTAGCAGCCGCAGTCGCTTTCGCCCTCAGCGGTCCCAGAGCTCATGGAAGTGGTTGACCGGCCACTCGGTCGGCGAGGTCGACGATGACAGGTGCGTGGTCGCTGGCGCCCTTGCCCTTGCGCTCCTCGCGGTCGATCGAAGCGCCCATCACGAGCGAGCTCAGGGCGGGGGAGCCCAGGACGAAGTCGATCCGCATGCCGTGCCGTTTGGGGAAGCTCAGCTGGGTGTAGTCCCAGTAGGTGTACACGCCTGGGCCCGGCGTGTGCGCACGGGTGACATCGCTGAAGCCGGCGTCGACGATCGCCTGGAACGCTGCACGCTCGGGCGGTGACACGTGGGTGCTTTCGGCGAATTTCGCCATGTCCCACACGTCCTCGTCCTGAGGCGCGATGTTCCAGTCACCCATCAGGGCGATCTGTCCGCTCGCGTCCGCGGACAGCCAGCCGCCGGCTGCCTGACGCAGACGCTCAAGCCAGTCCAGCTTGTAGGCGAGGTGCGGGTCGCCCAGCGCGCGTCCGTTGGGCACGTACAGCGACCAGATCCGCACGCCGCCGCAGGTGGCACCGATGGCGCGGGCCTCCGAAGCGGGCGGGTCGCCCCACGTGGGCATGTCGGGGAAGCCGACCTCGACGTCGACCAGACCGACCCGCGAGAGGATCGCGACACCATTCCACTGGTTCAGCCCGTGATGGGCCACCTCGTAGCCGAGGGCGTTGAGCCCCATCATCGGAAACTGCGACTCACTGGCCTTGGTCTCTTGGATGGCGAGCACGTCGCAGTCGCTACGTTCGAGCCACGCTTCGACACGGTCGACCCGCGAGCGGATGGAGTTGACGTTCCAGGTTGCGATGCGCACGAAGGCAACCTTAGGAGAACGGCATAGGGTTTCGCTCATGAGCACTGCACTGGTCACCGGGGCAACGTCGGGAATCGGACTCGCCTTCTGTCGTGAGCTGGCCGAGCGTGGCCATGATCTGGTCATCGTGGCGCGCCGCCGGGCCAAGCTGGAGAACGTCTCTGACGAGCTACGGGCCCGGCACTCGATCAACGTCGAGATCCTGGCCGTGGACCTGTCCAAGCGGGCTCAGCTGCGGCGCGTCGCGGACCGCCTGGCCGACCGTGAGCGCCCGATCGACCTGCTGGTCAACAACGCGGGCTTCGGCACCAGCACGAGCTTCCTCAAGGGTGAGCTGGCCCATGAAGAGGCCATGCTCGATGTTCTCTGCCGTGCTGTCTTGGTGCTCTCGCACGCGGCCGCACTGTCGATGAAGGACCGTGGACGTGGCGCCATCATCAACGTGTCGTCGGTGGCCAGCTTCGTCCCGACGGGCACGTATGGCGCTGCCAAGGGCTGGGTCACGGCCTTCACCGAGACCCTGGCCCACGAGCTGTCCGGGTCCGGTGTCTCGGCGACCGCGCTCTGCCCCGGTTTCACCCTCACCGCGATGCACGAACGCGCCAGTGTCGACATGTCCAGGCTGCCCAAGGCCATGTGGCTCGAGGCCGACCGGCTGGTCCGCGACTGTCTGGACGACGTCAAGGCCGGCAAGGTCCTGTCCGTCCCCGGAGCGCCCTACAAGCTCATCGTCGGCGTCACGCAACTGGCCCCCCGCGCGTTGGTGCGGGCCATCTCCGCCCGTGCCACATCGATCCGCCGCCCCAAGAGATAGAGACCACATGACCGACACACAGGGTGGCACCGGCAGCTCCTTACCGCGTGGCCGTCTGCTCGAGCTGATCAAGGACAAGGCCATCGTACGCGGCAAGGTCACCTTGTCCTCAGGGCGTGAGGCCGACTACTACGTCGACCTGCGACGGATCACCCTCGACGGCGAGGCTGCGCCGCTCGTGGGCATGGTCATGAACGAGCTGACCAAGGACCTCGACTTCGATGCCGTGGGGGGGCTGACCCTTGGCGCCGACCCGGTGGCGACGGCGATGCTGCACACCGCTGCTGCGGCCGGCCAGCGCCTGGATGCCTTCGTAGTCCGTAAGTCCGGCAAAGCGCACGGCATGCAGCAGCGCATCGAGGGGCCGTCGATCACGGGGCGTCGGGTGCTCATCGTCGAAGACACGACGACCACCGGGGCCTCGCCTATGGACGCCGTGGCGGCAGCCCGCGAGGAGGGCGCTGAGGTTGTCGCCGTGGCGACGATCGCCGACCGCGCGACCGGGGCCAGGGAAAAGCTCGAGGCGCAGGGCCTGACCTACGTGTCGGCATACAGCCTGGGAGATCTAGGCCTCGCTTGAGTTCGGTGCCTGCGCCTGTTTCATGACCCAGCGGGTCCGGGCCTCCCTCGTGTGCGCTTTACTGCCGGTCCTGAGCAGGGTCGACCAGCTCGATGTCGAAGCTGGCCTGGGACATCAGATCTCGTATCAGCTCCGCACTCCCGCCGATGCCGGTCCACGGGACGTCGATCTCTGTGGCCACGAACCAGGCGTGGTCCACCGGCCAGAAAAGGTTGGGGCTGTTGATGGTTCGTGGGTAGCCGTAGGTCAGGTCTGCTGCGCCCCATTGCCCTGCTTGGCTGAGTGGCCCACGAAACAGCAGGTAGTTGCGCCCCGGAATGCTGACGCGCGGGCCCTCCATGACGTGCGGCGGGAAGGCGGGAGCCACGGCGGATTCTCGGTGGTGGAGGCCGGCCGGGTGGGTGCCGTAGATGGTGCCGAAGCCCTCCCATAGTGCGAAGTAGCAGTCCTGCGGCGTCAATGTGTGGCGCGCCAAGATGCTCACCAGTCGCTGCAGGATCTCTGGGTCGAGGTCTCCCGCGACGTCCACGAGAGACTGCGGGTCGGCCGGGTCGTCACCGGGTCGGACGGGGTGGAACAGGCGCCCGTACTGGGCAAACCCGCTGGGGCCAATAGAGCAGAGCTGCCTCCACGGTTCGCCGCTCTTGGTGAACCAATCGGCTGTCGAGACATCTGGCTCGTGTTGCAGCGGCATGTGTCGAACGTAACCCGCCACGCGTCCCCGGCCCGCTGACGCTTCACGATTCGGCCCAGTGAGGACGTTTGCCCGTCCTGAGGAAAGCTCCCGGGGCTGAGCGGCACAGCCGGTAGTGGTGGGCTGATCAGCTTGGACCGAGGGCACCGGCCGATGATGCCTCCGCTGCAGAGTCCTTCAGCTCGACGAATATGGCGTGGGTGGGCGTTTCGCCGATGTTGTGGCCGGCGTGCTGCTGCGCCGGAAGCCAGCTCGCCTTCTCGGCGCTGATCTCGACGTCTCGCTGCGCGTCCCCCGAGTAGAGCCTTCGGCGGAACGAGCTCAACGTGACCATGACGCTGTCCGGGTGTTCGTGGAGGGTCGTGCGGTCCCCAGGTTGGTCGGTGTACTCGAGGACGCGCACGTGGTCGTTCTCGAAGACAACCTTGTAGTGGTCAGGGTTGGTGGCTACCGGGTCGAGTGTCATCGGCCTATCTTGATGGGTTCAGCCGGATACGATCAAGGGACTGACTACAACCGGGAGTTCGCGTGAGCAAGTTCATCGTCATCGGTGTCGTCGTGCTGCTCGTCCTTTGGGCTGTCGGCATGTACAACGGCCTGATCAAGCTGCGCAACCTCGTGCAGGAGGCATGGCGTCAGATCGACGTCGAGCTCAAACGCCGACATGACCTGATCCCAAACCTCGTGGAGACGGTCAAGGGCTATGCCACGCACGAGCGGGGCACCCTCGAGGGCGTGATGCAGGCCCGGTCTGCCGCGATGTCAGGTGGTCAGAGCCCGGCTGCTGCGGCTCAGAGCGAGGGCATGCTGAGCCAGGCGCTCGGGCGGCTGTTTGCTGTTGCCGAGGCCTACCCGGACCTCAAGGCCAACCAGAACTTCCTGGCGCTGCAACAGGAGCTGACCTCGACCGAGGACCGGATCGCCTCCGGCCGGCGTTACTACAACGCGAACGTCCGCGAGCTCAACACCAAGGTCGAGACCGTCCCGAGCAACATCGTCGCGGGCCTGGCCAAGATCGGCCGTGCTGAGTACTTCGAGTCCGAGGGCGCCGATCGCGAAGTGCCCGCTGTCACTTTCGGTGCCGCCCCCGCTTCGCCCTCCACGCCTGCCGTCACTGAAACGCCGACACCCCCACAGGACTCGATCCAGGACTCGCCCCCACCGACCACCTGACGCTGGCTGAGCTTCTGCGCTATCGGGCGGCCTTGGCCTGCTGCATGCGGTGACGCACGTACTCGACCAGCACCGGGACCAGCGAGAGCACGACGATCAGGATGAGCATGACCTCAATGTGGTTGCGGACGAGCGCGACCTCGCCGAGGAAGTAGCCCAACAGCGTCACCCCGGTAGCCCACAGGAGGGCGCCGATGAAGCTGAAGGTGAAGAACTTCCTGCGGTCCATCTTGCTGACACCCGCCACGGCCGTGATGAAGGTTCGGACCACCGGCACGAAGCGGGCCAGCACGATCGCCTTGCTGCCGTGTTTCTCGAAGAAGAGATGCGCCTTGTCGAAGTGCTCAGGTTTGAGCAGGCGTCCGCTCCGGGAGTACAGCGGCGTGCCGACCGCCCGCCCGATCTCGTAACCGACCACGTTTCCCAGGAACGCAGCAGCGGTCAGGACGGCGCATGCCACGACGATGTTGACGTGCAGGTCGAGCGGCTGAGGGTTCTGGATTACCAGCCCGATCGTGAACAGCAACGAGTCGCCCGGCAGGAAGAAGACAAAGAGTCCGCACTCGACGAAGATGACCAACAGGCTGACCCAGAAAGCGGATGGCCCCAGGTTCTGCAGCAGTTTGTCGGCGTTGAGCCAGTCGGGCCCGAGCATGTGCATCACAGGTCAGAGGGTATGCCGCGAGGCAGGTGTCGGCCTAGTTCGCCTCATACTTGGTCACGACCCGATGGGAGCCACGCGTTGACTGGCAGAGCGCTGACAGAGGTTGGAGTTGGACCGTGGGTGGGGCCGTGGCCAGCCGAGCCGGAGCTGTCCCTGTATGACGAGTCGCTGCTGTCCGAGGGCGACCGCCGCAACGTTGTGGACAAGTACCGCTACTGGAGCCATGAGGCGATCGTGCGTGACCTTGACCTCCATCGGCACGAGTTTCATGTTGCCGTCGAGAACTGGGGCCACGACTTCAATATCGGGTCGGTGATCCGGACCGCCAACGCCTTCAACGCCAAGGCTTTTCACATCGTCGGGAAGCGGCGCTGGAACCGCCGGGGTGCCATGGTGACCGACCGTTACCAGCACGAGTACCACCACCCCACCGTCGAGGACCTGGTCGGATGGGCTGCCAACGCGCCTGTGGGCGGCGGGGTGGTCGGGATACCGATTATCGGCATTGACAACCTGCCCGGCTCGCAGCCGATCGAGACGTACCGTCTGCCCCGGCACTGCATACTGCTCTTCGGTCAGGAGGGTCCGGGGCTCTCGCCGCTGGCGCGCGAGGCGTCCGTGGCGGTCCTGGACATCGCCCAGTTCGGTTCGACCCGATCGATCAATGCCGGTGCGGCAGCAGCGATTGCGATGCACGCATGGGTACGACAGCACGTGTTCGAGCACGCACCCTGACACCCCTGAT
>JBDTMW010000071.1:0-9539 GCA_039934065.1 Actinomycetota bacterium
ATTTCGGGTACAGGCGCGCACGGGAGCCCAACGGGTGTTGCAGGGGAACTGGCGCCTTGGACTTACAGAGTTGGCGCTGCGAGGCTCCGCGCGGGACGGGTCGCGGCGGCGCGTGTCTTGGCTGACTGAGCCACGCTGCTGCTGTCGCGGACGGCCTTCAGGATCTGCTCCAGGCCGGCGGCACAGGGGGCAACGGCCGAGCCCCGGGTGATCACGGTGCTCACGTCGATCAGCACCGCGTGTGGAGCGAGCCTGGTCACGTCGTACTGCTGGAACGGGTGGCCCGACTCGAAGATGACGACCCCTGGGCAAAGGGCCAGCGCCGCCGTGACGTCGTCAGGCCGGCGAGTCGACGCGACCGTGGCCTCGACCCCGGCCTCGGCCCGGAGGTACTTCGCGATTCCCTCGCCCAGCAGCGCGTGCTCGTAGAGGATGACGACCGGGCGCTGCGCTTGACTCGCCATGGTCCACCCCTTCCGATAGCACGTGATCCCCGACACGTTCAACGCTAGCCGGGTCCATTCGCCCATACCATCCCCGATCCGGCACAGTGCCTAACCGCGATCTCTCTACCGCCAGGTACCTGATAGGTCCGATATGGGACAGACTTGCGGTTTGTGACCCCCTGGGTCAGTCCTCGACGGGTCGGCGCCCGAGGCCTTGCCGCACGATGTACGCGGTGGCCTGCATGCGGTTCTCCATGTGCAGCTTCTCGAGGGCGTTGTGGACGTGGTTCTTCACGGTCCCCTCGGTGATCGACAAGCTCTTGCCGATCTCCTTGTTGCTCATGCCCTCGGCCACGAGCTGGAGGATCTCGAGCTCGCGGCGGGTGACGGAAGGCCCCTCGGGCTGGGCGGGTGACGAGCCGCGCTGGGTGACCCCGGTCTGGATCTCCCGGAGCAGCCGTCCGGCGATGGCCGGCGAGATGGGGGTCTCGTTGCGCATGACGGACCGGATCATGTCGTAGAGCTGTTCGGGGCGAAGATCCTTCAGGAGGTATCCGTGGGCTCCGAAGCGGATGGCGTCGAAGACATGGTCGTCGGCCTCGGACACCGTGAGCATGATGACCTTGACCGTCGACAGCTGCTCACGGATGAGGCGGACAGCCTCGACCCCGTCCATGACCGGCATCTCGACGTCCATCACGACAAGGTCGGGGAGCAACAGGCGGGCCGTCTCGACGGCCTCGAGACCGTTCTCGGCCTCACCGACGACCGTCATGTCGTCCTGGCCCTGGATCAACGACGCGATGGCCCCGCGAAACAGGGGCTGGTCGTCAACGAGCAGGATGCGGATTGGTGTGCGTGGCTGCATTCTTCACCTCAAGGGGGGCTGGCCTGGGATGCGATCGCTCGGGGACGCTTGCGATCACACGCGTTCCGCCCCCCGGTGTGGAGTCGATCGTAAGGGTACCGTCCAGCAGCGCCATCCGCTCGCGCATGGTGAACAGCCCGAAACCGTCTCGCTCGAGCGACGAGCCAGCTTGTTCGAAGCCGTGACCGTCGTCCTCGACGACGAAGGTCGTCCGCACGTCGGACTCGGTTACTGAGACGACCACCGACCTGGCCCCTGAGTGTTTGCGGACGTTGGTCAGGGCCTCCTGGATCACCCGGATGAGGTGGACCTCCGCCCGCGGTGACAGGGACAGCTCGTGATCGAGGTGGCTCTGCAGTGCGGTCTCGATCTTGCACTGCTGGGTGTACTTGGACAGGTAGGCGCGGAGGTCGTCCAGCAGCCCACGCTCGGTCTTGCTGGAGTCACGCAGCCCCAGGATCGCCTCTCGGACGTCCTGGTAGGCCTCTTCACAGATGTCTGCGATCTCAGCCAGCTCGACCGCGACTGCGGGGTTTTCGCAGACCTCTGCGCGCGTGTCCAGCGCTCGCAGTCGCAGATGGGTGACACCGAGAACCTGCGCCAGGCTGTCGTGCATCTCGCGGGCGATCCGCTCGCGTTCGTCGAGGACCGCGCGCTGACGTCCGTTCTCGCGCATCTGGGCGCTCGTGATGGCTATGGCCGCAAGACCGGAGAGGGTCACGAGGAAGGAGCGGTCGCGCTCGGTGAAGGGGACATCGGATCGCCGGCCGATCCACAGCTCACCGAGCATGCCGATCGGACCGCGAATCGGGACCACCATGTCAGCCAGCCACTCCTCCGAAGACCGCACTGGGCAGACGACCTCACGGCCGTGGTCGCCGTGACGCAAGCCAACCTCGGAGGTCATACAGGCCGTACCGTCGGAGAAGGAGACAGCTCCCTCGAAGTTTCCGGCGAACTGGACGGATCGCGACGCGTCCGCATCGAGGCTCAGCACTGCCTCGTCGCTTCCCATCATGTCGCGCGCGTGGGTGATCACGGCCGCGAGGACGTCGGGGGGGGCGTTCTGGTTCGAGATCTGCAGGAGCACGTCGTAGAAAGCGTGGCCCTCGGACTTGCGCCGCTGGAGGTCGGCAACGAGCTGGGCGAGCTGGATCGCGCTGGCCAGCTGGTGGCCGATGTTCTGCAGCGTGCCTGAGGCCAGGCGGTCGCCCGCGCCGGCGCCGACCGGGAGCCAGAGTCGCATCCGGCCAACGGTCACCGCCCCGGTCGAGAGCGGGAAGTCGATGACGGGCGCATCGTCACCACCGGGGTCGCTGGGCACGAGCACGGCCGCCCCGGGGGTTGCGAACCGGCGATGTGTCACGCCGGCCCCGTCCGGCGAGCGGTCCTCTGTGGTGAAGACGGTCACTGCAGCCTGGATCGCTCCGCTGGTGGCGAGAACGCTCTCGAGAGCTACGTCGATGATCCGGTCGACACCCGATTCGCCCTGCACTGCCCTGGACAGGGCGTTGGTGGCGGCCAGCTCCTGGTTCTGCCGCACCACCTGCCGCTGCGCGCGATCGATGAACCGGAACATCATCAGGCCGAAGGCAAGGATGGAGACCATGGTGACGGCGATGAAGATCCATCGATAGCCGTCCCAGAAACTATCGATGCGATGGTCCCTCGACTCGACCACGTAATGGAGACACTCCAGGCCGAGGAGGAAGGCCACTGGCAGCAGAACACTGAGCACCTTGAGACGACGGTCAACCCACTTGTAGGCCCAGCGCTCGTCGGTGCGCACGGAAGGTCGCTGCGCGTACGTGGGCATCGTGGCGCTGACCGACTCTGATCGCGTGGCAAAGACGGATTCGGACCTGGCATGCGCGGATTCAGAGGCCGTCGCCCGTGTCACGTTGTCTGACTTGATACTGATGCCGCCTCCTCGCTCCCCCCGCAGACTGTGGGCAGCCGTTGGGACCGCTACAGCATACGGCCTCGTTGCGAACCCGGGGGTGTGGCCAGCGACCCCCTGACCGGGCCCACCGGACCGCCGCGTGACACGGGTAACACCAACAACGGGACCAAAGTCCTTAGGACAGCCTTGCCTCACCATCTAGGGTCGAGCCATGACCTTGCCAGAGAGCCCGCTCGGCGCACAGCTGCGCGTGACGGGTGTCCGTCTGCCTGCCGCGGACGCCTTCCGACTGAACGAGATGGGCATCCGGCTGGGGACGCTTGCTCACGTCACGCAGCATGCAGCCTTCGGCGGACGGGTGATCGCCGTGGCCGGGTCCCGCTATGCACTGGACGGCCGGACGGCGGCTCTCATCGACGTCGAGCATGTGCCGAGCCGCGCATGAGCAGCTGCCACGACTCAGCCCCCGCCCAGGCTTCCACCCGCTCCGGCACCACGGATCTGCCGCCGCTGCAGGTCCTCCTGGTGGGCGGGCCGAACGTCGGCAAGTCCACCCTGTTCAACGCGCTGACCGGTGCACGACAGCACACCACGAACTCCCCGGGCACCACCGTCGAGCTCGCCACCGGTACCTGGCGCACCGCGGCGCCCGACAGCAGCGGCCCAGACACCGAACGGGCGATCGTCGACCTGCCCGGCAGCTATAGCCTGCTGGCGCGTTCGGCCGACGAGCAGGTCACCGCTGACGCCGTGTGGGAGCTCGCCCAAAGCCGCGGCGACGTGACTGGTCAGCGCGGAGTGGCCGTTGTCGTGCTGGACGCGACCACGCTCGCCCGGTCCCTCTACCTGCTGGCCCAGGTTGCCCAGACTGGTGTTCCGCTGGTCGTTGCCCTCACCATGCTCGACCTCGCCGCGACCGTGAGCGACTCACCCACTGCCAAGGTGGAGCCAGAAGCTCTGGCAGCGGCACTCGCGGCATCACTTGGCGTCCCCGTCGTCCCGGTCGACTCAAGGAACCGTTCAGACGGGGGTATGCGCCGCCTCGCCGCCGCCGTGGACGGCATCGCCGCGCACCCCCTGCGGGTCACAGGCATCTTCGAAAACCCAATAGACAAAAGCGAATTCACCGATCTCAAGCAAGAGCTCGCCCAGGCCGAGGTGCTGTTCGCGTGGGTTGAGCAGGTCGTCGAACAGGTCAACACGTGCGCTGCATCCGAGTCCGATGCCGCCGCGCGGGGGACCTCCGGCCGGTCTATAGGCCGCACCTTCTCCGACCGGGTCGACACCGTCCTGCTCAACCCGTGGGCCGGCATACCCGTGTTCCTGGCGGTTGTGTGGTTGCTGTTCGAGCTCACGACCAAGTTCGCTGCGCCGCTCCAGGGTGCCATCGGCCAGCTCGTCAACGGGCCTCTCGCCTCGCTCGTCAGCTCGCTGCTCGGGCTGGTCGGCCTGGCTGACAGCTGGCTTCAGGGCCTGCTGGTCGACGGGCTGCTCGTCGGCGTCGGCACGGTTCTGACGTTCCTACCGGTCATGGCGATCATGTTCGCCGCCCTCGGGGTCCTCGAGGACTCCGGGTACATGGCGCGGGCCGCCTTCGTTGCCGACCGGGCGATGAGGTCTCTTGGCCTCGACGGGCGGGCACTGCTGCCGTTGATCGTCGGGTTCGGCTGCAACCTGCCGGCGCTCGCAGCCACGCGGATCCTGCCGAACGCCCGCCAGCGGCTGCTGACCGGCTTGCTGATCCCGCTCACGTCCTGTTCGGCACGGCTGACCGTCTATGTGCTGCTGGCGAGTGCATTCTTCCCGGCCCACGCCGGCACTGTCATCTTCGCGATGTACGTGGTCAGCGTGCTGCTGGTGCTCGGCAGCGGGCTCGTCCTGCGCCGCACGGCGTTCCGCGACGTGCACGCCGAGCCGCTGATCCTGGTGCTTCCGCCATACCAGCGACCGCACCTGCGCACCCTGGGGATGTCGGTTCGCCTGCGCGTCGGATCGTTCGTCCAGCGGGCCGGAAAGATCATCGTCGCGACCATGCTGGTCGTGTGGGTCCTCATGGCGCTCCCGGTGACCGGTCAGCATGCCGTCGGCGACGTGCCGGTTGCGGACAGCGTCTACTCAGCAATAGCCGGTGGCATAGCTCCCGTGCTCGCCCCGGCCGGTTTCGGCAACGACCACGCGGCGGCAGCCCTGATGACGGGTTTCGTGGCGAAGGAGGTCGTCGTCGGGTCCTTCGCCCAGTCCTACGCGGTCGCCAAGCCGGCCGACGCAGCGCGGGCCGGAAGCCTCGGCGAACAGCTGCGTGAGTCCTTCAACGAGTCCTCCGGCGGTCACGGCGGCGCGGCGGCACTGGCTTTCATGGTCTTCGTGCTGGCGTACACGCCGTGCGTGGCGGCACTGGCCGAGCAACGGCGCCTGTTCGGGTGGCGACCGACGGTGTCGGCTCTTGGCGTGCAGCTCGCCGGAGCCTGGCTGCTTGCCGTGATGGTGTTTCAGGTGGGGTCAAGACTGTGAGGTTCCAGTTGTGAGCGCGTGGGTCGCAGTGCTCGACGATGTCCGTGCGCACGGCGGAACCCCGGCACAGGTCGCGGCTCGCCTCGGGCTGCCGGCTCCCTTGGTGCAGGCGGTTCTGGATCACGCGGAGCGGCTGGGCGTGGTGGCCCTGGCCGGGGCCAGCTGTGGTTCGGGGTGCCCCAGCGGACCAGAGACGCCCCCTGGGTGTGCGGGGTGTCCCCTTTCCTGATCTAACCTTGTCTGGGTCAGTAGCAGATTCCGGCCCGGTGTATGTGCGCAGGTGTGAAGCAGACCCTCGAAGGGAGCGGTCATGAACGTGGAGGGCGTCCTTCTCGACATCGACCGCATCGCCGGCGGTCGACACGCTGACCACACCATCTCCGAGGAGATGCGCACCGACCCCCGGACTCGCCGTGTCTTCGTGGCGGTCACCTGGCTGTTGGTCCTCGAGTTCTTGATCGGGAGTGCCGCGCTGGTTGTCCCCGTCATGCTGCAGATGCGCCACGAGGTCCCCTGGATCGTCTGGATGCGCCTGGTGGTGGTCCTCGCCATGACCATGACCTTGTTCTACTTCGCGTGGCGTGCCCAGCGCGGATTCTATTGGGCTTACTCACGATTGAGGCTTTTCAGCAAAATCTTCCCGATCGTCGCGCTGGTGACAGCCGCCATTCCAGGGCTCTACCCGTTGTGGATGGTCACGGAGCAGATCTTCTTCGCTCTGATCCTTCTCGGTATCGCCGAATACCTCTCAACGGACCATATGCGCGAGGCATACGCCAAGCCGCCCAAGACGCCTCGAGCCGCCAAGCTCGTCAACAGATAGCAAGGAGCATGATGCGGGCTCGACCTCATGTCGTGATTGTCGGCGGCGGGATCAGCGGGCTGGCAACGGCACACGCCATACATCGTCGTCTTGGTTCGGCGGTGCAGCTCACTCTCGTCGAGGGCGGTTCCGAGCTGGGTGGCAAGGTCGCCACCCAGCAGTTCAGCGGTCACGTGGTCGACACCGGGCCCGACGCGTTGCTGGTCCGCGTGCCGGCAATGGCTGCCCTCCTCGAGGACCTCGGCCTGAGCGACCAGATCGTGGCCCCGGCCTCGTTGGGTGCGCATGTGTGGTCGCGCGGCCAGCTGCGGCGACTCCCGACCGGCACCCTTTTCGGAGTGCCCGACCGTCTGCTGCCGCTGCTCAAGTCGCGACTCATGTCCCCGGCAGGCCTGGCGCGTGCGGCGCTGGATCTGGTGCTGCCACGCAGTCGTGCAGCGACCAGCGATCCGTCGATCGCCGACCTGGTCATCCCGAGGCTCGGCTCGCAGGTGTTCGACCGCCTGGTCGAGCCTCTGCTCGGTGGAGTGCATGCCGGGCGGGCCGCTGAGCTGAGCGCTCATAGCACCGTCCCCGACATCGAGGCTCTCGCACGCAAGAACCGCAGCCTGTACTTCGGCCTTCGCAAGATGCGTCGCCACGCCCCGCCGTCAACGGGCGCACCGGTTCTCATCACCCTGGCAGGCGGACTGGGCCGCCTCGTCGAGACGCTGGTCGCGCGGATGGGCGAGGTCGACCTGCGACTGAACAGCACGGCCCGAACCGTAACGCCCGAAGGCAGTGGCTATCGCATCGACCTGGTGGACGGGGCGAGCATCGAGGCCGACGCAGTAGTCCTGGCCACACCGGCTTTCGTTACTTCGCAGCTGCTCGGAGACCTCGTCCCAGAGGCGGCGACAGTATTGGCTGACATCCCCTATGTCGACGTGGCGACGATCTGGCTTGCCTACCCACTCTCGGCGATGGGCCGGCCGCTCGATGGCACCGGATTCCTGGTCCCTCCCGAGGAGGGCAAGCTCCTGGTGGGCTGCACCTGGTCGAGCGCGAAGTGGCCTCACCTCGCCGATGACTCCATCGTTCTGATTCGCTGCATGGTCGGCCGCCGTGGTGACACCCGCTGGCTGGAGATGGACGACCAGACCCTGGTCGGCCGGGTGCAGGACGAGCTGGTCGAGACCATGGGCATGACGGCGGGCCCGGTTGATCAAAGCATTCAGCGCTGGCCCCGGGCGATGCCCCAGTACCTGGTCGGGCACCAGGAGCGACTGGACGCCCTGGACACCGCCATGCGCCAGCTGCCCGGCGTGTTCCTGACCGGCGCGGCATACCGCGGTGTGGGTATCGCCAGCTGCGTGGCCGACGCCGAACGCATCGCCACGGCCGTCGCCCAGCACACGACAACGGACGGTGCGCAAGACGTCCCTGACGATGTCTCACCAGGCAATGACGCCCAAGGCAATCACGTCCAAAACAACGACGCTCAAAACAACGACGCCCAAAACAGAGTCGCTCAACCCAAGGCCGGCAATCGGCCCCTGACCGAGGTAACTTCATGACTGCTATCACGACTGTGCCCAAGACGCGGCTGAACTTTGATCAGCGACCGATGCTGGTTTTCTGGGAGGTCACGCGAGCCTGCCAGCTGGCCTGTAAGCACTGCCGGGCCAGCGCCACCATGGACCCGCTGCCCGGTGAGCTCACCACTGCTGAGGGCTTCAAGCTGATCGACCAGGTTGCCGGCTTCGGGCGGCCGTACCCGATCCTCGTGCTCACCGGCGGTGACTGCCTGCTCCGCCCGGACCTGTTCGAGCTGGTCGAGTACGCCAACGGCCTCGGCGTGCCAGTGGCGCTCTCACCGTCGGTCACGCCGTCCCTGACCCCCGCGATGATCGAGCGGATGGTCACCAGCGGCGTCAAGGCGGTCTCGATCAGCCTCGACGGCGCGCTGCCCGCGACCCATGACGGGGTGCGCGGCATACCGGGCCACTTCGAGGACACGATCAAGGCGATCACCGCGCTGTCCGAGGCAGGGCTGACCGTCCAGGTCAACACCACGGTGATGCGGGCCAACCTCGATGAGCTCGCCACCGTGGCGGACCTGATCTCGCGCGCCGGCGCACACATCTGGGAGGTCTTCTTCCTGGTCCAGGTCGGGCGCGGGGTGGCCACCGACGCGATCACTCCCGACGAGCACGAAGACGTCTGCCACTTCCTGTACGACGCGTCGCAGCACGGCTTCATCGTCCGTACCGTCGAGGCGCCGTTCTTCCGCCGGGTGGTGGCCTCCAGACGGGACGGCGAGCCGGCGCCGACCAGCGAGCTCTACAAGACCATGTCCGGACAGCTCGAGACTCTCATGGGGCCGGCAACCGAGCGGCCCAGGGCGCAGACCGCATCCACTCGTGACGGCAAGGGCATCCTTTTCGTCGCCTACGACGGCGAGGTCAACCCTGCAGGGTTCCTGCCGATGCCGCTGGGCAATGTGCGCGACGAGCCGATCGCGGATATCTACCGGGACGACCCGCTGCTGCGCCAGATCCGTGCCGCCGAGTTCACCGGCCGCTGTGGCGTGTGTGAGTACGCCGACCTGTGCGGTGGCTCAAGGGCTCGTGCGTATGCCGCCAGCGGAGATCCGCTCGGCGAGGACGAGGCTTGCCCGTACGTGCCTTTCGGCTGGTCAGACACGGACGCCGGCGCCGACGCGTAGATACGACTGAGGGCCTTCGCGCTAACTGCGCTCGAAGGCCCTCATCTCGTCCCAAACAGCGCCTTGCTGACCCCTACGTGAAAGGTCCACACGAAGCCACCCGGTCGGGTGCTGCCGGTGTCGTCCGCGTTGGCGCGACTACGGTTGTGCGCCTCGCTGGACTTCGGTGACCAGTCGGTGCGCCAACCGGCGGCCCGAGAGCACAGCCGCCAGGATCCCGACCACCACGGCGATGGCCAGTGCGACCACGGCCGATGACGGCGGACCCCAGATCCGGTCGG
>JBDTMW010000072.1:0-9324 GCA_039934065.1 Actinomycetota bacterium
GGGGGCACTGGCGACGATCGCGAGCGGCGTGCCGTTGAGCTGCACTGCCACGGCGTTGAGAGCGATGTCGTACTGGCCCGTGACCTTCGCCTTGGGAGCGTTCTGCTGCAACCAGGTCCTGAACGCATTGCGCTGGGCCGAGAGCAGCGCGCGCTGGCTCTTGACCGTCGCGCTGGAGAAGTCGATCTTCTTGCCGTTTGCCGGCTTCGACCGGGCCGCCGTACTGAGCGGGTCGGCCTCGAGCCGCACCAGCGCGCTGCCCTGGTCGACCGTGGCCGCGCTGCTCGAAGCGTCGGTGCCGGGGCTGCTGGTCGCCGAGCTGGGCGACGGACCCGGAGCGGCCGACGCGCCCGGCAGGGCGAGTGCGGTGAGGGTGATCGCCGCTGTCGCGGCACTCATGAAGGTCAGGCTTCGAAGCCGCGACATGTGGTCTCCTTGTTCGGGGGTGTCAGCAGTTCAGCCGCCACGGGCCGCGACGTCAATAGTTTTCGTCGCCAAATGTCGCAGCCGGACCGCGCGGCGGGCCTGACGACAACTCGAACAGAATTGATGAGGTGACCGGATCCGCGGCACTGTTGCTGGCCACCCACCACCGCAGTCGCCATCAGCTGAGCGTGACCGGACTGCCAGTGTTCGCAGTCGAGCTCAGATCCAGCTGAGCTGCCGTCGTAGGTAGAGATACCCGACGAACGCGAACGTGTCGAGCAGGAAATGGGCGATGACCAGCGGCAGGACGCGACGGGTGCGCTGGAACCACCAGGCGAAGATCAGTCCCATCACGAGGTTGCCGACAAACCCGCCCAGCCCCTGGTAGAGGTGGTAGCTCCCCCGAAGCACAGCGCTCGCCCCCAGCGCCGGACCGTTCGACCATCCCATCTGACGCAGCCGGGTCAGCAGGTACCCGACAACGACGATCTCCTCCAGGGCACCGTTCTGGGCGGCCTGGAGCAGGAGCAGAGGCACGCGATACCAGGTGTCCGGGACGTTCACCACCGCGAGGTTCGCGCTCACTCCGAGACGGTGAGCAGCCCAGACCAGGACCAGGCCCGGTATGCCGATCAGCGCGGCGAAGCCCATACCCTGCAACAGGTCTCGGCGAGTGGGCCGGCGGAGGACTCCGATGCCGAAGCCTGCGGTCCCCGGGTCGCGGGAGAGCAGCACCAACACCAGCAGCACCGGCATCAGCCCGGCCACGAGGCCCGTGACGTCGTAGGCGATGTCGAGCCCCATGTGAGAGGTCTGGGCACCGGAGGCAACCGTTGCGGTGGTCGCCGAGATGCCACCCTTGACGGTCAGCTCGGCCCGCAGGTAGCTCAGCAGGGCGTAGACGCCCGACAGCCCGAGCGAGACGCCGAGCACCGCAAACAACTCGGGTCCGCGGCGCGGCGTTGCTGAGGTCGCCGTGTGGGCTGAGGTGGTCACCGGGTCAGTCTGCCGGAACCGTCTGGCGCCCGCGGACGTCTGATGGACATGAACCCCAGACGATGGGCCGCAGCCGCCGCTTTGACAGTGCTGGTCGTGGTGCTTGCGGTGTTCGTCAGCTTCTCGCTGCTGTCGAACGACCGTCCTGCGACAGGGACTGCGCCCGGGGCTCGTCAGTCCTTCGCATTCGACGCGGCCTACGCCGATGCCGACCCGAGGGTGCTCGTCGTGCGCTACGGCGACTCCGGGAGCTGCCCGAGCGAGGCCGTCCGCCACGACGTCGTTGAGCAGCCGGACCGGATTGCCGTCACGCTCACCCGCACACCGATGCCGACCGACCGCGCCTGCACCGCGGACTACGGCGCCAAGCTCGTTCGGGTCGCGCTCACAACACCCTTGGGCAGCCGCGACGTGGTCGACGGGTCCCGAAACGAGCCGGTACCGATCTCGACCGGCCAGCCTCCCCTGGGCTGACACACCTGCCCCGTCAAGCCGCTGCCTGTACGCCGGATGCCCGGTGTCAGTGGAAAGTGGCAGGCTGGGCCGGTCATGAAGAACGGCGACGTCCTCGCGCGTTTCTCGCCCGCGACCCAGGACTGGTTCAGAGGCAGCTTCGACGCGCCCACGCCCGCCCAGGTCGGGGCCTGGGACGCCATCAGCTCTGGCAACCACACCCTCGTCGTGGCTCCCACCGGCTCCGGCAAGACGCTCTCGGCGTTCCTGTGGGCGCTTGACCGACTGGCATCAGCTCCCCCGCCTGCCGAGCCGCTGCGCCGATGCCGCGTCCTCTACATCTCGCCGATGAAGGCGCTGGCCGTCGACGTCGAACGCAACCTGCGCTCTCCGCTGGTCGGCATCGGCCACGCCGCCACCCGGCTCGGAGTTGCCAGGCCTGAGGTGAGCGTCGCGATCCGCTCTGGCGACACCTCGGCGTCCGACCGCCGACTGTTCGCCCGACGCCCCGCCGATGTTCTCATCACCACCCCTGAGTCCCTCTTCCTGATCCTGACCTCAAAGGCACGTGAGGCCCTCGCGGGTGTCGAGACCGTGATCCTGGATGAGATTCACGCAGTCGCCGGCACGAAGCGCGGCGCGCACCTGGCGCTGAGCCTGGAACGGCTGGATGCCTTGCTGGACAAGCCTGCTCAGCGGGTCGGTCTCTCGGCCACCGTGCGGCCGGTCGACGAGATCGCACGCTTCCTCGCAGGTGGCCGACCGGTCACCGTGGTCCAGCCACCGTCGACCAAGGAGTGGGACCTCCAGGTGGTCGTCCCTATACCCGACATGTCCGCACTGGGCGAAGCGACGGCCAGCCACAGCGGTGCGGGTGACAGCCCCGAGCGGCGAGCCTCGATCTGGCCACACGTCGAGGAACGCATCGTCGACCTGATCGCGCAACATCGCTCGACGTTGGTCTTCGCCAACTCCAGACGTCAGGCCGAGCGCCTGACCGCCCGGCTCAACGAGATCTGGGAGGAACGTCTCGAGCTAGAATCCCTTGCTACTGAAGGTGATTTCGGCGTTACGGACGTGCCCAAGGCGAGCAGCCGCCATACGGACGCTGCACGGACGCCCGCAGAGATGATGGCTCAGGCAGGCACGTCCAAGGGCGCTCCAGGGGTGCTGGCCCGCGCACATCACGGATCGGTCAGCAAGGAGCAGCGCTCCCTGATCGAGGACGACCTCAAGGCTGGTCGCCTGCCTGCGGTGGTCGCCACCAGCTCCCTCGAGCTGGGCATCGACATGGGCGCCATCGACCTCGTCATCCAGGTGGAGTCGCCGCCGAGCGTGGCCAGCGGGCTGCAACGGGTCGGGCGCGCCGGTCACCAGGTCGGCGCGGTGTCTCGCGGAGTGCTCTTCCCCAAGTTCCGCGGCGACCTCGTCCAGACCGCTGTCGTCGTCGACCGGATGCGTGCCGGTGCCATCGAGTCACTGCGGGTGCCCGCCAACCCGGTCGATGTCCTGGCCCAGCACGTCGTCGCCATGTGCGCGATGGACGACTGGGCCGTGGATGACCTGGAAACGTTGGTACGCAAGGCTGCTCCCTTTGCGGCCCTCCCCCGGTCCATCCTCGAGTCGGTCCTCGACATGCTGTCCGGCCGCTATCCGAGCGACGAGTTCGCCGAGCTGCGACCGCGCCTGGTGTGGGACCGCGTAACAGCCACGTTGACCGGTCGGCCAGGTGCGCAGCGGCTTGCCGTCACCAGCGGGGGCACCATCCCGGACAGAGGCCTGTATGCCGTCTTCCTCGCCTCTGGCGAGGGCACGGGGCGCCGGGTCGGCGAGCTCGACGAGGAGATGGTCTACGAGTCGCGGGTCGGTGATGTGTTCACCCTCGGCACCTCCTCATGGCGGATCCAGGACATCACGCACGACCAGGTGCTGGTCACCCCGGCGCCCGGCCAGCCCGGCAAGCTGCCGTTCTGGAAGGGCGACTCGCTGGGCCGGCCGGTCGAGCTCGGCCGGGCCGTGGGCGAGTTCGTCCGCGAGCTGGGCAGACTCGGCCCCGACAAGGCACGCGCCCGCGTCACCGCAACAGGGCTCGACGCCTGGGCCACGGACAACCTGCTCACCTACATCGACGAACAGCGCGAGGCCACCGGACACGTCCCCGATGACCGCAACATCGTGGTCGAGCGGTTCCGGGACGAGCTCGGCGACTGGCGGGTGGCGGTTCACTCACCCTTTGGCGCACAGGTGCACGCTCCGTGGGCGCTGTGTGTTGCGGCCAGGATGCGCGAGCGGTTCGGCGTGGACGTGCAGGCCATGCACGGCGATGACGGCATCGTGTTCCGGCTGCCTGACATCGAGTTCGACGCGGCTTCCGGGTTCGACGAGATCGGTGCCGGCGGGTCCAGCACGAGCAGCATCGGCTCGGGCGGTGTCGGCTCGCGCAGGTCCAGCTCGAACGGTATCGGGCTCGAGCTAATGTCCCTGATCGCCCTCGATGCCGATGACGTGCACGATCTCGTCACCACCGAGATCGGTGGATCTGCTTTGTTCGCAGCGCGTTTCCGCGAATGCGCTGCCCGTGCGTTGTTGCTGCCGCGACGCCGTCCGGATCGGCGACAGGCTCTGTGGCAGCAGCGGCAACGGTCGGCCCAGCTGCTCTCGGTGGCAGCTCAGTACGCGTCGTTCCCGATCATCCTGGAGACCGTGCGCGAGTGCGTTCAGGACGTGTTCGACGTGCCCGGACTGAGTTCCCTGATGCGCGACATCGCCTCGCGCGCAGTGCATCTCGTCGAGGTCGAGACGTCGACACCGTCACCGTTCGCCCGCAGCCTGATGTTCGGATACGTGGCGCAGTTCCTCTACGAGGGTGACTCGCCTCTGGCCGAGCGGCGCGCGGCCGCGTTGTCACTCGACCCGACGCTGCTGGCTGAGCTGCTTGGCCGGGGTGAGGGCGCCGCGCTGCGCGACCTGCTCGATCCTGAGGCGTTGGCGCGGACCGAGTCCGAGCTGCAGCGGCTGGCGCCCGGACGGCGTTGCCGGGGCCTGGAAGATGTCGCCGATCTGTTGCGGGTGCTGGGCGCTCAACCACATCAGGCCATCCTGGACCGATGCATCGAGGGGGCGAGCGCCAAGGACGTTTCGGCCTGGCTGGTCGATCTCGAGAGTGACCGGCGCCTGATCCGGGTCCGCGTCGGCGGCGAGGAGCGCTGGGCCGCCATTGAGGATGCGGGTCGGTTGCGGGATGCCCTGGGCGTCGCCCTGCCGGCGGGCGTGTCCGAGACCTTTCTCGAGCCTGTGCCCGACCCGCTGGGCGACCTGGTGGCCCGCTACGCCAGGACACATGGCCCGTTCACCGCCCGGGACGTCGCCGGGTGGTTCGGACTCGGGATGGCGGTCGTCACGGATGTCCTGCGCCGGCTCGTGGCCTCTGGCCGGGTCGTGCAGGGCGAGCTGCGGCCGATCGAGTCTGGTGGCGGCATCCACGGCATCGACTTCTGCGACGCCGAGGTCCTGCGCACCCTCCGTCGCCGCTCGCTGGCCGCTCTCCGCGCCGAGGTCGAGCCCGTTCCGGCCGTCGACCTGGCCCGTTTCCTACCCCCGTGGCAAGGAGTTGGCGCGGGTCTGCGAGGCACCGAGGGCGTTCTTCGTGCCGTCGAACAGCTAGCCGGAGCGGTATTGCCGGCCAGTGCGGTCGAGACGCTGGTGCTGCCCAGCCGGGTGTCGGCATACAGCCCGTCGTTGCTGGACGAGCTCACGGCCGGCGGTGAGTTGATCTGGCGCGGGCACTCCTCGCTTCCAGGCGACGACGGCTGGATCTCACTGCACCTGGCCCAGACCGCGCACCTGACCTTGGCGGCACCGTCCGAGAATCTCGACCTCACCGACCTCCACCGCGACGTCCTCCACGCGCTCGACGGCGGCGGCGCGTTCTTCTTCCGCACGCTCTCGGACGCCGTCGCCAGCCTCGACGACGACGCGCTGACACGCGTCCTGTGGGACCTGATCTGGGCGGGGCGGATCAGCAACGACACCCTTGCCCCTTTGCGGGCTCTCCTCGGAGGCGGCCGCACCGCGCACCAACCCCGACGCACAGCCCCACGGTCCAGCCGCTACTCCGGTGGAGCCGGCAGCCTCGGCGCCCTGTCGGACCGACGGCTCTCGACAGGGCGGGCCACGATGCCCTCCCGTACCGGTCCCCCCACGGCCGCCGGGCGATGGTCCTTGCTGCCGGTCATCGAGGCCGACGCCACCATTCGCTCCTACGCCACAGCAGAGGTGCTGCTGGATCGCTACGGCATCGTCACCCGTGGTTCCGTTGTCGCAGAGGGGGTTTCGGGTGGTTTCGCCGGTGTCTATCGCGTCCTGGCTGCCGCTGAGGAGTCCGGTCGGGTGCGCCGCGGCTACTTCGTCGAGGGCCTGGGTGCAGCGCAGTTCGCCAGCGCAGGAGCCGTGGACCGACTTCGGGCGCAGAGCCGGCCACTGCCCGAGGAAACCACCGCTGGAGCCGGGCGCCGCGACGGCGCATCGTCGGCAGTCGTCCTTGCTGCATCAGACCCGGCCAACGCCTACGGTGCCGCCCTCGGTTGGCCCACCCGGGCGGCCGAGGCGCACGACGAGTCCGCAGGCAGTGGTCGGGCGGGCGATGGCGGTCAGACGGTCAGCCCCCACGCCGGGCACAGTCCAAAGCCGAAGTCCGGGCACAAGCCTGGCCGCAAGGCGGGTGCGCTCGTGGTGCTGGTCGACGGCTCGCTCACGCTCTATGTCGAGCGTGGCGGCAAGACGTTGTTGTCGTGGACGGACGACCCCGCCTTGCTTCAGTCTGCCGCCGACGCACTGGCTCTCGCCGTTCGCGAGGGGGCGTTGGGCAAGCTGACCGTCGAGAAGGCTGACGGCGACCCGGTCCTCGGCTCCGACCATCCACTGGCGACTGCGCTCGCCGGGGCCGGCTTCCATGCGACGCCTCGAGGCTTGCGCCTTCGTCGCTGACGGCTCCGTCAGCGAGCCGACCCAATCCGTTCTCGCGTGACGCGAAGGCTCGCGACCACCGCGACGGTGATGCTCGCTGCGATGAAGATGAGGGAGTAGGCGATCGGGATCTTGTAGACATCCAGCAGCAGCATCTTGACTCCAACGAAGACCAGTACTGCGGCCAGACCGGCCTTGAGATAGACGAAGCGGTGCATCAGATCCGCGAGCAGGAAGAACATGGCACGCAGACCGAGGATGGCGAACGCGTTGCTGCTGAAGACCAGGAACGGTTCCTGGGTGACGGCCAAGATCGCAGGTATCGAGTCGACCGCGAACACAATGTCGCTCGTCTCCACCAGAACCAATACGGTGAACAGAGGGGTGGCGACCCAGCGTCCGGACAGCTTCACCCAGAACCGCTGACCGTGGTACTCGTCGGTCGAGGGCACGAACCGGCGCACCAGCTTCAGCACAGGGCTGCGGCCTGGGTCGCCCTCGTCGTCGCGGTGGCGGAACATCCGCCACCCGGTGAGGACCAGGAAGGCTCCGAACAGGTAGAGAACCCAATGGAACTGATCGATCAGCGCCACGCCACCGGCAATGAAGATGGCGCGGAACACGAGGGCTCCCAGCACCCCATAGAAGAGAACCCGGTGCAGGTATTCACGTGGCACGGCGAAGGAGGTGAAGATGAGCGCGAACACGAACACGTTGTCGACGGCCAGGCTCTTCTCGATCAGATAGCCGGCGAAGTACTCCCCTCCTGCCTGGGCGCCATAGACCCACCACACCACGAGGCCGAAGCTCAGCCCCAGGCTGACCCACACCACGCTCCACACGGCGGCTTCGCGTACACCCACCACGTGAGCTCGGCGGTGGGCCACGAGGTCCACGGCCAGCATTGCCAGAATCACCGCGAGAAACGCGGCCCACACCCACAGGGGAACATTCATCGGTCATACCTCCGGTCGTCAACGTCCTTGAACCGGAGGTCTCTCCCAACCACAGCGGTGGCCCGCCTCACCGGGCCGCAACCAAGGCATGCGACCGTCATGACGATGAGAACGTCTCGGGGTACTCCCCTCATGTACGAAGTAGTATTCGGGAAATATTCATCGCGTGTCAAGAGCCGGAACCAACTCGAAGGCTCGGTCCATGCATCAAAGCCGGTACCTGGATTCGCGTATTCTGGTTCGGTGACCACTCGCGAATGGACGTTTCTTTCGAACCATGGGCATGTGCTGGTGTGTCTGGCCGATGAACCGCACGCTCGGTTGCGGGACGTCGCCGACCGGGTGGGCATCACCGAGCGGTCGGTGATGCAGATCGTGCGTGATCTTGAGAATGCGGGATACGTCGTCACGGAGCGGGTGGGCAGGCGGAACCGCTACAAGGTGGTTCGGTCGGGCCGGTTTCGTCATCCGCTCGAAGTTGGCCTGCGGGTGGGACAGTTCACCGACCTGGTCCTGGGGAACCGGGTCTGAACGGACGCTCAGCCCTCTGACGTCAGGCGGCTGATGCGCGAACCATGGTGTCGGAGCGCTGAGTGACCGGCAGTGACACCGGGGCGCCCATGGCCTCGGACTCGGCGACCCGGTCCGACACGTGGCTGAGCATCTGGGACATCGGCAGGTGAAGGGCCCGGCAGATCGACGCCAGGAGCTCGGATGAGGCTTCCTTCTCGCCGCGCTCGACCTCACTGAGATAGCCGAGCGAGACGGCAGCAGAGGCTGAGACCTCACGCAGGGTGCGCCCTTGGGACTGGCGGTGCTCACGGAGAACGTCTCCAAGTTCACGGCGAAGCAAGATCATGACGCCTCCTCACAACGGCTCGATCGACAATGCGTCTGGGACAACGGTACCCCGAGGTGCCGACTGTCCGCCTGCCGGTTTGCCGAGTTGGTCCACACGCTGGGATCAACCGTCGACGGCCTGGGGTTCTTCCCCGGGCTGGGCGGCGAGCTCCTCGGCCAGCAGCATCAGGACGGCGATGACACTCTGCGCCCGGATGTGCGCGCGATCGCCGGACAGGGCCAGCGCCTTGACCCTCGCGGGCCGGGGTCCGGCCAACGCGACGAACACCGTACCCACAGGTCTGCCGTCGGCCGGATCCGGTCCGGCCACACCGGTGGTGGACAGGCCGTATGTCGCGCCCAACAGCGCGCGGACACCAGTGGCCATCTGCTCGGCCACGTCACCGTCCACTGCCCCGACGTTCGCCAGCAGCGCACCGTCGACGCCCAGCACGGAGGTCTTCAGGTCGGATGCATAGGCAAGGACTCCGCCACGCACCACGGCGGATGCTCCGGCGACGTCGGTCAGCGCCGCGGAAACCAGGCCTCCGGTCAGCGACTCGGCAACCGCAACTGTTTGGCCGAGCGCCGTCAGACGAGCCACCAGATCGGCAGCCAGGGTAGAGGACATGCTCAGACCTCTGGACGATCGGTACGTCGCGCCGCTTCGAGCTCTGAGACTTCGAGC
>JBDTMW010000073.1:0-9270 GCA_039934065.1 Actinomycetota bacterium
CCCGAAGTGGACGCCGCTCTCGAGGAGCTGACGCATGGTGACGACGGCCATGCCGCGGTCTCACTTTCCATTGTTCCAGTTATCCACGAACCCGACGGGTTGCCGGTTTCGTGCCTGGCGTCTGCGAGCGCACCCCGCCCGAAGGATCCGGGACTGCGGTGGTGCCCACCCGTCACGTGTGACGGTGAGCAGACACGCGAATTCCACCGATCCGCCCGAAGACGGACCTGTGGTGTGCTCATGGTACGGCTAGCCTGCCGGACATGGGAAATCCGCTCGTCGCCCGCATGCAGGGGTTCGGAACCACGATCTTCGCCGAGATGAGCGCGCTGGCGCTGAGCACAGGGGCGATCAACCTCGGCCAGGGTTTTCCGGACACCGACGGCCCACGCGAGATGCTCGACGCTGCCATCGACGCGATCAGCTCAGGTGGCAACCAGTACCCGCCCGGGGCCGGGGTGCCCGAGCTGCTGGACGCGATCGCCGAGCACCAGAGACGCTTCTACGGGTTGTCGGTCAACCCCGCCGACGAGGTCCTGGTCACCGCCGGGGCGACCGAGGCGATCGCCGCGGTGATCCTGGGCCTCTGCGAGCCAGGCGACGAGGTCGTGACCTTCGAGCCCTACTACGACTCGTATGCCGCAACGATCGCGCTGGCCGGTGCCGTCCGGCGTACCTCGGTGTTGCGTTTTCCGGACTTCGCCGTCGACGAGGAGTCCCTGCGCGCGGCCTTCTCCTCCCGGACCCGCCTGGTGTTGTTGAACACCCCGCACAACCCGACCGGCAAGGTGTTCAGCCGGGCCGAGCTGGACATGGTCTGCTCGCTGGCTCGTGAGCACGACGCTTGGGTGGTCACCGACGAGGTCTACGAGCACCTCGTGTTCGACGGCGTGCAGCACATCCCGGTGGCGACCCTTCCCGGCATGGCCGAGCGGACCATCACGATCTCCTCAGCAGGCAAGACGTTCTCGGCGACAGGGTGGAAGGTCGGCTGGCTGCACGGACCCCCTGTTGCGGTGGCGGCGGCGCGGACGGTCAAGCAGTTCCTGACCTACGTCGCCAGCGGGCCGTTTCAGCCGGCTGTGGCGCTGGCCCTTGGCCTGGGCGATGACACCTACCACGCGGTGGCGTCGTCGTTGCAGGGCAAGCGCGACCTGCTCTGTGATGGCCTCTCCGCGGCCGGACTGCAGGTGGCGCGGCCGGCCGGCACATACTTCGTCATCGCCGACGCCGCACCTCTGGGCGCGCGCGACGCTCTCGACTTCTGCCGGCAGATGCCAGACCTGTGCGGAGTGGTGGGAGTGCCGGTGTCCGTCTTCTGTGATGACAAGGACGCGGCGCGGACCCTCGTTCGGTTCGCCTTCTGCAAGCGCGACGAGGTGCTGAACGAGGCCGTTGCCCGACTTGGCGCCCTCGCCGCCGGCTGATCGCTGCTCTTCAAGTGCGTTGAGCCCGCGCCGCATCCACAGGCGTATGCCGGCCCGCCGCGTTGTTCACAGGTTGACCGTGCGACAGCTCGCCCGGCCGCGGGGACAGGAACCTTTGACGCATGTGGCTCTTCACTCCCGCAGCATCCGCCGCCCTCATCGCAGTAGTGGCTTTGTCCGCTGCAACCGCGTCCACTGTCGGACCCCGACCGCCAGCCATCACGCCCGTCACAACCGGCGCGGCCACGCCTACGCCCGCGGCCGCCTCCACCCTGACAGCCACAGCCACCCCCGCAGGGCGAATGAACGCCACAGGGCCAGCGGCGATCGCTCCGCGAGTCGCGCCGAGCAGGGGCTTTGTCTGGCCGCTGTCCCCTCGGCCGGCTCTCCTGCGCCCATTCGAGCAGCCCCATAGCCAGTGGTCGTCAGGTCACCGTGGCGTCGACCTGGCGGCAGTCGTGGGCCAGGCGGTGTTCAGCGCAGGTGAAGGCGTGGTCGCCTTCTCAGGAGTGATCGCAGGCCGTGGTGTCATCACCGTGAGGCATTCCGGAGGGCTGCGCACGACCTACGAGCCGGTCGACCAAAGGTTGGCAGCCACGAGTGTCGTGCATCGGGGCAGCCCGATCGGAGTGGTCTCCGCAACCCCGGGACACTGCGTGCCGCTCACCTGCCTTCACTGGGGTGCCCTCGCCGGACAGGTCTACCGAGACCCCTTGTCGCTGTTAGGTTTCGGCCGACCAATCCTCTTGCCCCTGGGCTGAAGTTGGGCGTGAACAGCGGGGCATCAGGCGCGAGGGTGCGCCTGGAGATAGGAGGTCCTGAGCCGCTCTACCGAGACATGTGTGTAGATCTGCGTCGTGGCCAGGCTTGCGTGACCGAGCAGCTCCTGAACCGCTCGAAGGTCTGCGCCACCCTCGAGCAGATGCGTGGCCGCAGTGTGCCTGAGCCCGTGCGGTCCGAGGTCCGGTGCGCCCGGCACGTGACGCAGCAGCTCGTGAACCGCGCTGCGGACCTGGCGTGGGTCAACCCGGCCACCTCGCCGGCCCAGGAACAGTGCCGGTCCGCTGACGGCCGCGACCACCTGATCCCGGCCCAGCTGCATCCATACCTGCAGAGCGTTGGCCGCAGGGCCACCGAACGGGACCGTCCTCTCCTTGGCTCCCTTGCCCATGACGCGAACCACGTTGGAGCCGAAGTCGATGTCGTCGATGTCCAGGCCGACCAGCTCACCAACGCGAATCCCGGTGGCATACAGCAGCTCGAGGATGGCGCGGTCGCGCAGATGCAGCGCATCCTCGTCATCAGAGGCAACCGCTGCCACGTCCAGCAGGGCGCTGACCTCGTCCAGCTTGAGTACTCCGGGCAAGGTCTTCAGACGTTGCGGCGCCACCAGACGCAATGACGGATCGGCAGCGATGACCCCCGTACGGCAGGCCCACCTCAGGAACGCCCGCGCCGATGCTGCCCGACGCGCGATGGTCGATCGGGCAGCCCCGTTCTCCGACTGGTGAGCCAGCCAGGACCGCAGATCCGAGAGCTTCAGGTCAGACAGATCGCTGATCCCCTGATCGCCGGCAAAGCCGACCAGGTTTCGCAGATCCCCCCGATAAGCCCGTTGGGTGTGCTCGGACTGACCCCGCACGGAACCGAGATGTCGGGCGAAGGCCTCGACATGGACCATGAGATCTGTGTGCACACCCTCACGCTGACAAGGCCAGGCCAGATCAGCAAGCACATCACCGTCGAAACACCCCGTGTCCCTGCCCGTCGGCCCTTGGACCCGGCGCCGTCTCTGCTCATCGACCCCCGGACTCTCGCACCGCGGCACCCCGCCGCCAACCTTCGCCGTGGCGCTCGGCCAGTCCAGACAGGTCGAGGCGACCCAGCAACGACCGGACTTCTGCAACCGACAGCCCGGACGACACCGCCAGCCGGGCAACCGGGACGCCCTTGCGGATGGGAAGCGCCGACAAGAGGCGAGCCGAGGGCTCGTCCAGCTCATCCCCCACCATGGTGGGGCCACGGCGAGAGGGAGCGAGGTCACTGCCATAGTCCCCGATCGCTTCGGCTGCCTCGGCCGCGTCCGTCACGAGCACCGCCATCCCTGACCGGATCGCCTCGTGACACCCGGACGACATCATGGACGTCACAGGGCCAGGCACCGCTGCCACCACGCGGCCATACTCAGTCGCGAGCCGTGCCGTGTTCAACGACCCCGATCTCAAGCCAGCCTCCACCACGACGGTGCCACGCCCCATCGTGGCGATCATCCGATTTCGCTGCAGAAAGCGGGTCTTGGTGGGTGCCGACCCAGGCGCCACCTCGCTGATGACCGCACCGACCTCGACGATTCGTGCGATCAGCGCCGCATGAGACGACGGATAGGGACGCTCGACGCCTCCGGCAAGCACCGCGATGGTGGTTGCTCCGGTCGCCAGGGCGCCGCGGTGGGCGGCGGCGTCGATGCCAAAGGCCGCACCCGAGATGATCGTGAAGCGACGCTCGCCCAGGCCGGCAGCCATCTCGGTGGCAACCATCTCGCCATAGGCCGTGGCGCTTCGGGCGCCGACGATGGCGGTGCTGCGTAGACACGCAGCCGCGACGTCGACGGGCCCTCGAACCCAGAGGCAGTAGGGCGGCGCTTTCAGGTCGTCGAGGCCTGGCGGCCACTCGGGGTCGCCGGGACAGACGATCCGGGCGGCGAACTTGGCCCCGACCTCAAGGTCTCGTTCAACATCGAGCAGCTCCAGGCGGGGCGTGAAACGCTGCACACCTTGACCAACGCCCGAGGCTGCCACCCGCAGCGCGGCCACCGGTCCCAGGGTCTGGATCAGGCGGTTCGCCACCGGGTCCCCCGGCTCGGCGACGCGACTCCACGCGGCCCGGGCAAACCGATCCTGGGACAGCAGGCTGCTTCGTAGGGGAACACTCATGCCGCGACCGCCGACTGGGCACGAAGGGTCAGGGCAAGCCCGACGTCGTCACGGTGGGGTGTCCCGCCACCAGCCAGGTCTGTGACAGTCCACGCGATCTTCAGGACCCGGTCGTAGCCGCGGAGAGTCAGGACGCCTCGCTCCAGTGCCCGCTCCAGGTCCACGGTTGCCGACGTCGGAAGCCTCAGGAAGCCGGCACGCATCATCGGACCCGGGACCTCGCTGTTGAGCCGATACGCCGTGCGGGCAAGACGCTCGGCCTGCAGACCCCTTGCCATGCCCACCCGCACGGCCACCTGGGCACTGGACTCTCCCTCCGGCGCCAGCAGACCGGCCCGGGACACGGCCCTGACCTGGAGCTGGAGGTCGACCCGGTCCAGGAGCGGCCCGACCAGCTTGCCCATGTAGTCGCGCCGGGCACGGGGTGAGCAGGAACAGTCGATGCCCTTGCCGAAGCCTCGCCCGCAGGGACAAGGGTTGGCCGCCAGCACCAGCTGGAACCGTGCCGGGTAGCGAACCACACCTGTTGCCCGTGCCACGACCACCTCGCCGGACTCCACTGGCTGACGCAGCGCCTGCAGGACACCTGGCTTGAACTCAGGAGCCTCGTCGAGGAACAGCACGCCGTGATGGGCCCGCGAGATGGCGCCCGGCCGGATGAACCCGCTGCCGCCTCCGACGATCGCCGGCATCGACGCACCGTGGTGGGGCGCCACGAACGGCGGCCGGACGATGAGCGCCCCCGACTTGGGTAGTGCGCCGAGGACCGAGTGGATGGCTGTGACCTCAAGCGCCTGAGCTGGCTGCAGATCGGGCAGCAACGAGGGGAGCCGCTCGGCAAGCATCGTCTTACCGGCACCCGGTGGGCCTGACAGGAACAGGTGATGTCCGCCCGCGGCCGCGATCTCAAGTGCCAACCGCCCCTCGTCCTGCCCCACCACATCGCGCAGGTCGGGGACCACGACGTCCTCGGGCACCGCTGCCGGGTCGACGGCGATCACCTCTGGTTGCTCGCCACGGCCGATGGCCTGGTAGCGCGCCACCAGCTCACTGAGGTGGCGCGCTGGGATGACCGAGATGCCGGGGACGAGCGCAGCCTCGGCCGCGTTCGCCGTCGGGACCACGATCTGGGCCATGCCCAGACGGGCCGCCGTCAGCACCACGGGCAGCACACCTCGCACCGGACGGATCGAGCCGTCCAGTCCCAGCTCGCCGACGTGCACGATCCCATCGACGACCTGCGCCGGGAACGCGTCCGCAGCGGCGAGGATGGCGATCGCGATCGGGAGGTCCCAACCGCTTCCGACCTTAGGGATCGAGGCCGGGGAGAGGTTGACGGTCAGACGCCGATTCGGAATCGGGACACCGGAGTTCATCGCTGCCGCCTTGATCCGGTCGGGCGCCTGCCGGCAGGCGGCGTCGGGCAGCCCGCTGAACATGACCTGCGGCAGCCCTTGAACGAGATCGGCCTCCACACTGACCAGCGCGCCCTCGATCCCGTGCAGGGCAACGCCTCGGGTGCGCCCCAGGCTCATGCCGCCACCGCAACCAGGTGCTCGATCCGGGCTGGGCCCGATCGCGGGCGCAGCACGCCGACGACATCGATACGAACATCAGCCGCGGAGTCGACCCAGGACCGATGGTCGGTCAGCCAGCACGCGGCCAGCCGGCGCAGCCGAGCCGCCTTGATCGCGGTCACGGCCTCGACCGGCGAGCCGTACGCGAGGCTGCGCCGGGTCTTGACCTCAACGATGACCAGGCAGGTGTCATCCATCGCAACGATGTCGATCTCACCTTGGTCGCATCGCCAGTTGCGGTCCAGGATCTGCATGCCGGACTCGGTCAGATATCTCGCCGCAAGCCGCTCGCCATAAGCCCCCACGGCATTGGCCACACCCGACCTGACCGCGGATATGCCGTCGGACCTCCCCGAATCGGGGACTGAATCGGCCACCTTGACCACCTCCGTGGTCGACTGTGGCAACGACGCGACCGAAGGCACAGACCGCGGACCGACCCTGTGGACGGCGGGACGAACGCCTGACTCCATGTGGACACCGGTCTCACCGGCGCTCGCTACCCGGAAACGACTAGAAGCCGCCCTCCTTGGGCAATTCGAGCTCGGTCTTGGCGAGCTCCTCCACGTTGACGTCCTTGAAGGTCACGACGCGGACGTTCTTGACGAAACGTGCAGGCCGGTAGACGTCCCAGACCCACGCGTCGGACATCGTGACGTCGAAGTAGACCTCTCCACCTTCGCTGAGAACCTTCAGGTCGACGGAGTTGGCAAGGTAGAAGCGTCGCTCGGTCTCGACGACGTGGGTGAAGAGGCCGACGACGTCGCGATACTCGCGATAGAGCTGAAGCTCCATCTCGGTCTCGTACTTCTCCAGGTCCTCAGAGCTCATTGCTCTCCTCCGCGATCGATCCGAACGGCACCATCATCGTCGATGAGGCCACCTCAAGCCCACAACCCGGGTCAACTGGCTGAGCCACTCCGGGCAGATGCCATGACCGACGGTGATGCACGCTCGGGCCGCGCGACTCCAGCGCCGCGAAATGCTCGGGCGCGGAGTACCCCTTGTTCAGCTCCCAGGCATAGTGCGGCATCTCGGCTGCCAGCGCGACCATCATCGCGTCCCGCTCGACCTTGGCCAGCACGCTCGCGGCAGCCACCGACGAACAGAGCATGTCGGCCTTGACCATCGTCATGACGGGCACAGTCGGGGCGAGGTCGTCGCCCTCACCGAGCAAGCCAAGCAGCCCCAGCCGTTCGGGGTGGGTGAGCCAGTCATAGTTGCCATCGAGGATGACCAGATCGGGTATGACGGGCAGTGCCGCGAGTGCCCGGGTTCCGGCAAAGCGGAGGGCCACCATGATCCCGTAACGGTCGATCTCGTCCGGCGAGGCGTGTCCGACGGCATAGGCCGTAGCCCATCCCTGGATCTTGGGCACCAACCGCTCTCGCACCTGGTGCGAGAGCAGCTTGGAGTCCTTGACGCCGACGGGCGCCGACCGGCATACGTCGTCTATCACCACGACACCGACCGACACCGGACCCGCGAGAGCCCCTCGACCGACCTCATCCATGCCGGCAAGCAGCCGGTGACCAGCACGCTGCAACGCGCGCTCAACCCTGAGTGTGGGTTTGCGAGACGCAGTGCCTGCGCTCATTTCGCAGCAGCCGCCGGAACCTTGTCGAAGGTCTCATTGGGGACGCCCAGCCAGGACCAGCGCCACAGGGGCCAGACAACAGTGATGGCACGACCCACTATCCGGCTCTCGGGAACCGTGCCCTTGGCGCCGCCCGAACCGGCGTCGTGGGGCCGGGAGTCCGCGGAGTTCGAGCGGTGATCACCCATGACCCACACCCGCCCGGCAGGAACAGTGATGTCGAAGGTCTGCAGGCTTGGGGCGTCTCCGGGGAAGAGATAGGGCTCGGTCAGCGGCGCACCGTTGACGGTCAGCTTGTCGTCCTTGCTGCAGCAGACGACGTGGTCTCCTGGCAACCCGATGACGCGCTTGATCAAGTGGTTGCCCTCGTCGCTGGGCAGCAGCCCGACAAACGTCAGCGTCGAGTTCACAGCGTTGGCCAGGGGGCTGCGCTGGACCGGGAACGGTGCTGGCAACCAGTGATCGGGGTCCTCGAACACGATGACGTCGCCACGCTTGAGCTCGAAGGGCCCAGGAGTCAGTTTGCTGACGATCACCCGATCGCCCTTGAGCAGGGTGTTCTCCATCGACTCCGAAGGGATATAGAACGCCTGCATCAGCCAGGTCTTGACGATGAGTGAAAGGAGCAACGCCATGCCGATGACGATCACGGACTCGCGAAGCAGAAGCAGGAAGGAACCTTGACGGTGCTGCCCCTGATCCGCCTCGAAACTCGCTGGTTGGTTCTCGGCGCCTTCGGGCTGACTCTGGCCCGGCTCTGTGACGCTCACGTGTGGCTCTCTCCGGTGACGTGGTGAGGGATGCGGTCCAAGAACGCGGGAGCGCGCAGGGCGCCCGCCCGGTTGGGTGGCCAGTAGATCATCGCAGCCCTGCCGATCACATCGTCCAGCCGTACCATTCCTCCTCCAGGATCGCCCAGATGGGCACGCGAGTCTGCCGAGATGCTGCGATGGTCACCCATCAGCCAGACCCGTCCGGCCGGAACCGTGACATCGAAGGTCAGATCACTGGGCTCGTCACCCGGGTAGAGGTAGAGCTCGTCGACGGGCACGTCGTTGACAGTAATCCGATGGTTGACATCGCAGCACACCACATGATCGCCAGGAAGTCCGACGACACGCTTGACGTAGTCGCTCTGACTGATCTGGATGGAGAGCAGCGAGGCCATTGCACCCAGCGCCTTTCCAAGCCTCGATCCGGTGTCGGCACCATCCGCAACATGAGGGGCGAAGGTCCGGCTGCCGTCAAAGACGACCAGGTCGCCTCGCTGAATCGAGGACTCCACGCCGATCTTGTTGACCAGGATGCGGTCGTTGGGTTCCAGCGTTGGCTCCATCGAGCCCGTGGGGATGTAGAAGGACTGCACCAGAAAGCCCCGCACCATCAACATCAGCACGAGGCCGACACCGGCGAGGAGCAGCGCACGATGACGCGAGCGCCTCGGATCGACCCGCGACGCCGACGGCACGGTCTCCTCAGGTGGTCCAGCAGAGGTCAAACGGGACGCGCCGCCTCAGCGGGCGGGAGTCACGTTGCGCTTCTCCTTGATCTTGGCAGCCTTGCCGCGCAGGTCGCGCAGGTAGTACAGCTTGGCGCGACGCACGTCACCGCGGGTCACGACCTCGATCTTCTCGATGACCGGGCTGTGCAGCGGGAAGGTGCGCTCGACGCCGACGCCGAAGCTGACCTTGCGAACCGTGTAGGTCTCGCCGATGCCGCCACCGTGACGGCGGATG
>JBDTMW010000074.1:0-9189 GCA_039934065.1 Actinomycetota bacterium
GTTTCAAGCCGGTCATCGACAGGACGTACCGGCTGGACCAGATCGTCGAGGCCTACAGATACGTCGAGACCGGACAGAAGGTCGGCAACGTCGTCATCAGCCTCGAGCGGGCATGAGGTCGGTATGGAACAGGACTCACCTCGACATCTTCGCGAGATCCTGATTCCTTGACCCCTGGCGTTACCAGCAGATCAGCAGCCGGCAGGGCTGCGCAGGTCAGTTGCCAGCAGTGCCCGAGTGGCGCGGCGCGGTATACAGCTCCGGCTGGTCCCGTTTCTGAGCGCGACGGGCCTTGCCCCTGAAACGAAGGATCTGGACCACACCGAGCACCCACACGATGTACTGCACGGACATGGCAGCACGGAACGAGTCCACGGTGTAGGTCGAGGGACCGCCAGGCGCCACCTGGTCGAGCACGATGCCGATCAGGGCGACGGTGCCCAGCGATGCCACGAAGCCGCCGACGTTGACGATCCCGGTAGCGCTTCCCAAACGCCCGGGTGGGTTGAAGGTCCGCGCCAGGTCGAACCCGACCATCGAGCCGGGTCCGCCGACCGCGAGAACCACCACGAGGATGACCAGCAGCCACAGGGGTGCTCGGCCGGGCCAGATGAGCACGACTGCCCAGACCGTCATGATGGAGCCGACGATCCACAGGATCAGCGTGGACCGGGAGTACGGCCACCGAGTAACGAAGGCACCGATCAGCGGGCTGGTCACGACAGCCGTGATGGTCATGACGATGAGCAGGCTGCTGGCGGTACTAGGGGTCAGGCCCTGCCCGGAGACCAGAAACGGGAACCCCCATAAGAGCGCGAAGACAGTCGCGCCGAACTGGGCGGAGAAGTGCGACCAGAGCCCGAGCCGGGTCCCAGGCTCGGCGTACGCCAGTTTCAGCGCCCGGCCGACTGCCCTCATCTTGAGTTCGTCCCGGTGGTGGTCCGTGTAGGGCGAGTCCCGCACAACCACGACCAGCACGATCCCGAGAAGGACACCGACGCTCGCCGACCAGGCGAACGACCGTGTCCAGCCCAGGTTGTGCAGCGCTGCGGAAAGGGGCGCCGTGGCGGCTACCGCCCCGACCTGACCGAGGACACCGGTCAGCTGGGTGATCATGGGCGTTCTGGCCGGGGGAAACCACAGGGCGACCAACTGCATGAGGCTGATGAAGATCATCGCGTCGCCCATCCCGACGAAGACCCGGGCAGCGACTCCGGCACCGAACGTGCTGGCGAAAGCAAAAGCGAACTGGCCACCTGTCATCAGCGTGACCCCGGTGACCAACATCTTCTTGGCACCGACACGATCAAGCAGTGCGCCGACCGGAACCTGCATGGCCGCATACACGAACAGCTGAACCATGGTGAACGTGGCGAGCTGAGCGGAGCCGATGTGGAACCGCTCGGCCGCGATGAGGCCGGCGACACCCAGTGAGGTGCGGTGGAAAACCGCGAGGATGTAGACGGAGGTGGCGGCCCCCCAGACCATCCACGTCTTCCGGCCGCCAAGGCGGTATCGCAAAGTGGGGTCGCTGGGGGCCGACTCGGCGTGAGGTGACCGCGTCATCGAAGGCGGGCCGCCTGCTGATCCGCCAGCCTCAGATGCTCGCTAGTCCCGCCGAGGATGAAGGCATGAGGCATCCAGTCAGCCTAGGTCCTGCTCGACCACCAGCTGCCAGAAGTGTCGCCCGTGGTCGCGCCGAACAATTTACCAATTTCAGGGATGGCCTTGGTCTGGTTGGGGTTGAACTGGCACCTACGGTCCGGGAGCGTTTTCAGCAGACAGACACTGGTTCCCTGGGAAAGCGGGGTGAGCCGAATGCCCGAACCCTTCTCTGCGGACATGGCCCGCAAGGCCGAGTGATGCCGCGAGATCCACGGCAGCGACCACCACGAGTTGCTCGACCGCGGGCGCGGTCGAGATCGGGGGGAGGTGGCCTGTGAGTGGAGGAGATCCGGGGGCGAGTGTTCGTCCGCGGTTAGTTGCCCTTCGCCTGGGACGCCGGTGACGGCACGTGCCGGCCGGTGGCCCCCATGAGGTCGAAGGGCCGGTATCAGCGGCCTCCGCCGCTGCCTCCTCGTCCTGTATCAATCGTTGCGCGCTGGGGCCATCGATGCGCGGCGCGCTGTACCAGGGAGTGACATGCCTACACGTACGAAAAAACCGTCAGCCGAGTTTGAGGTCGCGCGCGAGCGCAGCCACTTCCACTCGCTGCTCGCAGCGAACCCAAACTACTTCGGGACGTTGCCCAACCTTGGGTTTCCGACCCAGCTAGAGAAGCAAGGCGACACCACATTCGAGGGGTTGTCGTGCGTTTCCTTTAGCCCGGAGCGTGACCGGCTGGAGGCGACCGTGCAGATCCGGCGCCCCTTCGGCTACTCAGGCAAACTGTGCTCGCCGGGCTCGCACGAGCATGTGCGTTTCTACGTCAGCTACGACGAGGGCGTGAGCTGGGCTGACGCGGGTCTGGCCAGCGTCAGCGTCCACGACATCCCGGCGGGCAAGAGCTGCGACAGCAGCACATGGCCGCCGATCTCATACGTCTGCGGGGTCGACCTGCCGCCCCGGCGCAACTGGTGCGCGTTCCCCGTCCTCCCGCTGGTGCGGGCCATCTTGTCCTGGGAGATCGTGCCGGATCCGAACAGCCCCGACCAGGTTCCGGTCTGGGGCGAGGTGCACGAGTGCCATGTCCAGATTCGGCCACGGCGACTCATCTTTCCCGATCTGGTGGAGCAGCTGCCCAAGGACTTCGTCCTCAAGCTGCCGCCCTACGTTCTGCAGGAGCTGCCGTCACCGATCCCTGATCCGGGGCCGTTGACACCCCTGCCACTGGCCGAGCTGGTCACGCTGTACTCAGGCAAGGGCAAGCGCATGGGCGAAGACGAACTGGTGCCCGAGCACCGTTTCGCCCTCCCCCACCTCGCCTCCGCAAAACTGGCTGGGGCACCGACGCTGATGTCGTACGTCGTGCCCGCCCAGTCCGCACAGGCGGTCAAGATCGACCTGTCGGCGGTGCTGAAGGTTCTGGAGAAGACCAGCGGGGACACGTCATTCGAAGAGCTCGAGTGCGTGGGTCTCGACAACAACACGGACCAGCTCGTCGGGACGTTCCGGGTCAAACGGCCCAACGGATTCTCGGGTGGACCCTGCACCGCAGGAAGCACCGAGTACGTCGCATACTGGGCCGACTTCGGCGACGACTGCAGCTACTCCTACCTCGGCACGGCTCAGGTCAACACCCACGACTACGACAAGGTCCCGGCCGGCGGCCTGTGCTACGCGGCACCGTTGCCCGTCGACCTCGGCAAGTTCCGTCGCGGCTGCGACTCACCCGTCATCGGTCGGGTACGCGCAGTGCTGTCCTGGGGCACGCCGCCGTCAACCACCGACCCAAACGCCGTGCCGCACTGGGGCAACCGCCTCGACGTGCACGTTCAGCTTCGGCCCGGTCGGCCGTACGACGGGACTGCGCGGTTCACCATCGTGGGCGGCGTGGCCGCTGCATCCGTGAGTCTGGGCTCGGGAACGACGTTGCCCGGCGCGGCCATCGCCGAGAACGGATACCCCCTGCCGAACGACTGCCCGTTTGCCGGGGTGGTCACCCTGCACGGTCCGCTCGACCCCGCGCTCGCGGGCCAGCTGTACCGGATTCGAGTGAACAACGTCACGACCGGCGGAGGGGTCAGCGATCTCACCAATCCGTTCTTCGTCGTCAACTGGCTCGGGATCGGCTCCTGGACCACACCTGGGGCCGGCGGGTGGTCGTCGTGGCCGAGCTGGATGGGCAACACCACGGGCAAGCTCGGGCACTTCACGCCGGGTGGCGACGACCTGTGGGAGATTCAGCTGGAGGTGTCCGGCATCGGCGTCGTCGATGTGCGGCGCGTCCAGATGGACAACACGCTCAACGGATCGATCGTCGTCGGTGACCCCGACAATGCGGCAGATCTGCATCTGAGTACCCTCGGTGCCTGCCGAGTGCCGCGCGGCCCACTCCACGGGACGTTCGTGGCTCGCGACAAGCACTTCTTGTCCTGGTCGATCGGCGTGGCCGGCGGTCCCGGCACACCCATCCCGCCAACGCCCCTCACCGTCGCCCTCGGTGCCGGAACGCAGACGTCGTCGGGCGGCGAGCCGTTCACCATCGACCTGTCCACGCTGGATCCATGCGGCTACGTGATCCGGCTGGGTGTCACCGACCGCGCCGTGGTCAGCAGCGCCGGGTTCGGCCGGACGGTCTACCTCGAGAGGGGCGTCTGCCTGGAGTAGCAACAAAGGTTTGAGGAGTACATCGCCCGGTGCGCGCCTGTCGTGCACACCAGGCGATGTACTGCCGAGCGTCTGGAAGCATCACGGCGCCGCCCCGCTCCAGAACCAAGAGCCGAATTGCAGAGTCCCGCTCGGCGTATTGGCTCGGTGAGACGAATGGGACACTCACTGACAAAGGCCGAATACTGTTGCCGCACAGGGTAAAGAACTGTTCAAGGTTCGACTTGCCGCCTGTGCATCTCAGACCCAGGTCGCTAGCGTCGAAAGTTGCGATCAGAGCCTTTGCGCCGGCGAAACCCGCTGATGCCGAAGGAACTTCCAACCACAAATTCGTCACGTAGGAGGCAGTCGTGAAAGAGACTTTTGAGCCCACTCTTCGAGCGCATGTCTTGCGTGACGACAACGGTCGGGCTCGTACCATCCGCCACACCCAAGAGCATTGGGCATCCGGCCAAGGGAGCCCGGTCGCGGCAGCGCTGGACTATGTGCGGGAGATGGCCGGCGTCTACGAGGTGCCGAACGCGGAGCTGACCAACATGCATGTGCATGCCACACATCTGGACCCACGGCCGCTGGGTGTGGAGTACCGGCTCGACGAGGAGATCGCCAACTTCGACGCCATGACGTTCGGATTCGATCAGACGGTGATGAACACCCCGGTGTGGGGCGCCGGGATCAAGGTGACTGTCAAGACGGGCCCAAATCGTGTCGTCGCCTCGGTCAACACCAGTCATGACGCCGTCGAGGTCACGTTGCCGCCTGAGCAGATGATCGAGCGGTTCAGGCGGATCTTCCAGGCCGCCGACGTCATTCGCCTTCGCCGAGGGCTGGGTGACGAGCCGTCGGAGGCCGACGAGGTCGAAGGCTCCAAGATGGTCATGGAAAGCGTCGGGTTGACGGCTAAGAGGCCGCGGTCGAAGGCCCGCCAGGCGGCGGCGGCACGGTTGATCCGCGGTCGGTTCTGGATCTACGAGTATGACGAAGCGGCGCGCCTGCCAGCCCTGGGCAGGAAGGTTGCCGATCGATTCAACCGGAACCTCGGCGAGAGTGGTTCGAGCGAGCAGCCACCAGATGACCCCGCACAGCAGCTGTCCCTGCCGTTGCCGCCCGTGAGTGACGAAATCCGCGATGGCGGCTGCTATCTCGTCGCCGAGATCACGTTCGAGGCGCCCGCGGGCAAGCGCGAGAGGGTGACGTGGCAGGCACTGGTCGAGCTGGAGACGGGATCAGTGCTGTATCTGCGCCCGCTCAGCGGCGACGTTGACGGCCAGGTCTTCACCCAGGACCCGCCGACCAAGACCGGGAACACCGCGCTCAACTCCGCGTCCAACAACGCCACGCTGAACCCGCATCGGGACACCGTGACCCTGTTGAACCTCGGAGCACCGGTGAGTGGCACCCAGTCCCTCACCGGCACCTACGGCAGGCTCGCGGAAGTGGAGGGCGACGTTGTCGCTGCGCCGAGCCGGCCAGCAGGATCCAATTTCCTCTTCAACAGCCGCACCAACGACTTTGCGGCCGTCAGTGCGTACTTCCACGTGGACCGCATCTTCCGCACCATTGCTGATCTCGGGTTCACCGTTGCCGGGCCGAGCGGCTATTTCAACAACACCACGTTCCCGATCCCCCTTGATCATCGCTGTTTCGTGGGGAGCGTGATCAATGCCCATTGCGTCGGCAACGGCGTCGGCGGCATCGGCCATGTGGGCTACGGCATCATGGACACCACCGATCTCGCGAACCCGCTTGGCCGGGCCTGCGACCCGCGGGTTCACTGGCACGAAGTGTGTGGCCACGGCATCCTCTACGAGTTCGTCAACAGCCCCAACTTCAGGTTCTCGCACAGCGCGGGTGACAGCCTGTCGGGCATCTTCTTCGATCCAGAGTCACACCTCTGGGGAGTGGACGGCACGCCTCTCGGCAAGCCGGGTGATCTGCGGTTCACCTACGTCCCATGGCATCCGTCGCTCAATCGGCGCTTCGACCGGACCACAGCGACGGGCTGGGCATGGAACGGTTCGCAGGACGACGCCGGCTACGGATCCGAGGAGATCCTGGCGACGACGCTCTTCCGGGCGTATCGCTCGATCGGCGGTGACTCGAGTGATCTCAGTCGGCGCAAGTTCGCGTCCCGGATGATGATGTACCTGATTCTGCGCGCGGTTCAGAACCTCACACCAGCAAGCAACCCTTTGTATGCAAGGGAATTCGCCAGCGAGCTGATGACCGCAGACGACCTGAACTGGACTTCAGAGGGGGTTTACGGCGGCGCATACGGCAAAGTGGTCCGCTGGTCGTTCGAGGTCCAGGGCGAGTATCAGGTTCCACTCGTCACCAACGGTGGACCCGGCGACGGATCGATCACGACCCGCGGGCTTCCGCCGCTGCAGGACGTGTACATCGACGACGGGCGCGCTGGTGAGTACCAGTACCAACCCGTCCACTGGCACACCACCACGGTCTGGAATCGTCGCGCCAACGACGGCTTGCCGGGCCATCAGGAACCTGAACTGGGCTCGACCAACTACGTCTACGTCAAGGTGAAGAACCGCGGCACGCAGACGGCGACGAACGTCATCGTCCGAGGCTTCCACACCAAGCCAGGCGCAGGCCTTCTGTGGCCGAATGACTTCGAGCCGTTCGCGACCGCGCAAATCGCCGTCGGCACGATCGGCGCCAACAACACCCAGGAGAAGCTCGTCGGCCCGTTCGAATGGTCGCCCAACATCAACGGCTATGGGCACGACTGCATCCTCATGGTCGCGTCATCGGACGCGGACGCATCCAACGTGGACAAGTTCACCGCCGGCGAAGTCATCCCCGAGTGGCGCCTCGTCCCGAACGACAACAACATCGCCCAACGTAACGTCAACCCGGTGCCAGGCGGTGGCGGTCCGGAGGGCCTCATCGAAGGTCTGGACGGGATCGGTTTCTGGATCGGGAACCCCAACCCCCGGCGAGGGGTTTTTGAACTGATTGTCGAGCTGCCCGACGTGTTGTCATCCAGGGGATGGCGACTCACCTTCGAGGGCCTGCCCGAGGACTTGCTCGTCCTGAAATCGGGCGAACGGCGCGAGGTTGTCATTCGCCTTCACACGGGCCAGGACTTCACGAGGGACGTCATCGAGGCGACCGACGACCGGGAGATCAACATCAAGGTGCTCGCCGACGGCAACCTGATCGGCGGGATGACGTACCACCTGGATCCCTCGATCTCCGAGCCCCACAACGGTCGACGTCCCGGCAAGAGGGACTGCACGGACTCGGCCAAACAGCTCCTCGACTGCCTCGGCATCCCCCATCAGGACGTGGAGACGACGCAGGTCAAAGAGATCATCGTGGGATTCCGGATCCGCGCGAAGGACTGCTGAAGCATCAGGGATCCAAGAGGCGGTCGAAGTCAACATCAGCGAAGCAGCCGGGTCCGGCTAGTGACCGGACCCTGACCAGAGGAGCTCAGGATGCCCGACAGCAACGCCATCGTCTCGACCACGATCCGACTCGAGCCGCCCCTTGACGGCGCTCCCGAGGAGCAGCTGCGCAGCGCCACCGGCCTGTCCGTCGAGCTTGAGGGCGAGCGCCGGGTGCAACTGGACGCGGACGACATACGCTCCGCCGGGTTCGCCCGCGTGCTTGACCAGCTGAGCAAACAGCGGATGCCGGTCTACCTCGAGGTCGACCCGGACACCGATTTCGTCACCCGGCTGCTCATCCCTCACGTCGCCCGGGTGACCGGCCTCACCTCAGCCGACGGGACGCTCGACGTCGAATTGGACCGCTCGCACGCACGCCACACCGTGCTGTCGAACGATCCTGACGCCGCCGACTTGGAGCGCCGACTCCGCGCGTCGCAGGGTGCGGGCGGGCTGGTCATCCTGACCGAGGACGAAGCGCATCACGTGATCGACGTGCGCGCCTTCACGCCTCCGTCGGACTGGCCGATGCCCCCTTTCCCCCCGATCCCGTTTCCTGAGCCCCCGTTCCCACCACGCCACCCGTGGCCACTCCGCTGGATCGTCTGGTTGTTGAGTCCGCTGTGGTACCTCATCTGCTGGCCGTGGTGGTGGTTCGGGTGCCTCACCCCAGCCAAGGCACAGCAGGTGTTCACCGCGATGGCTGCAACAACCTGCAGCCCGCTCACCGTGCCTCCCCCATGCATCCCGTTCCTCTTCCCAGACGACGGCTGCTGGGCCCGCGCCCACGAGATGTGCCGGCTGATGATCAACATGGGGCACTCCCCGCGGAAAGTGTGGATCGACCACAGTTTCGGGGTCTGGCTGCACGTGAGCACAAAGAACAACCCCCAGTGTTATGTCGAGTGGGGATGGCACGTCGCGCCCACGCTCTGCGTGCGCGGACCAAGCTTCTGGCAGAAGCAGCGGATGGTGATCGACCCCTCGCTGTTCACGACGCCGGTCTCCCTCGCGACGTGGAAGGGCGTGCAGGGTGACCCGGCCGCGACGTTGACGGACACGGTGGCAGACCAGTTCTGGCACGGAGGTGGCGTTGACCCGACGTACTCCGCCTCGAACCAGATCCTGGCGCAGTATCGGCTGGCACTGCAGAACCGGTCGAACCAGCTCGGCCCACCGCCCTACGCGAACTGTCCCTGACCGCGCCGTACGCGCTGTGTGTGCCAAGCGGGTGCGGAGACCTGCGGCGGGGTAGTTCACCTGGGGTCTGTGTTGGGCTCAGCGGTAGTCGGCCCAGACCTTCTGGTCGACTCCGTCAACGGTGACCTCCCCGCCGTAGGGCAAAATCCACTGCGGTCGCGTGTGCCCAAACGGCACCCCGACGCAGACGACCGCGTCGGGGTTATACCGGCCGACCACCTCGATCGCGGCGTCGCGCTGCTGGGCGCGGTGGGCAGCCCGTTCCGGCGCAGACGGCTGCTTCTCGAAGCTCGATGCAGGAGGGCGC
>JBDTMW010000075.1:0-9089 GCA_039934065.1 Actinomycetota bacterium
GAGCCGCCTTCGCCAGTCACGTCGCCAGTCCCGCCAGCAGTAACGCCGCCAGTCAGGTCGGCAGAGGCCCGGCCTGCGAGGCGACTGACCGGATAGGCGCTCGGCCAGGCGAGGACTGCAGACCCCGTGAGCATCATCATCACGATGCTCATGCGTTCCGCGGTCATGCAATCACCGGCCCGCGTGCAACTGCGCGCACCATCCGGCGTACCCACAAACGTCCGACGCCGGCCAGCGCGAGCCCGAGCGCGAGGCTTCCCTGCGTCAGCCGGGAGCCCCCGAAGAGCTCACCCGGGCCGATGCCCAGAACCAGGGCCACCAGGGGGCCGCCGATCGGGAGGACGGTGAGCAAGGTCACGGTTGCCTTGGCTCCTGCCACTGCGGCGGCCAGACGGCGTTCATGGGCGATCCGCGCCTCGAGCAAACCGGTAGTCGTGCGAACCGCCTGAGCGAGGGGAGCGCCCATGTCCTCGGTCAGGGACCAGGCCTGCGCCAACAGCAACAGCTCGGCAGAGCCTTCCTCCTCGGCAGCCGCCCGCCAGAGGGGACCGAGCCTGGCTCCGCCGGCCGCGGCCGCCGACAGGTCGCTTGTCAGCGCGGTCAGCGGGTCACGGCGACCCGAGCCGGACCGAGCCTCGGCGACTATCCGCAACGCGGAAGCGGGCGCCAGCCCGGCCTCCAGCGCCGGGACAACGGCGTCCAGCAGCCCGAGAAGATCCTGCGGGCTGACCCCGGCGACGTGACGCCTCTTTCGCAAGCGACGTCCGCCATCCCTGACCAACCCCGACAAAGACGCTGGGACCAGGCCGGATGGCGGGGGCGCCGGGAGCAGAAACGCGTCACCGCGCCGACCGTGCCGATGCGGCCACAACAGCACCGCTGCGGCCACGAGGATCGCCACTGCGGCGCTCACGGAACGACATCCGGGTCGAGGTTCAACAAGCGCGCCAGGGCCGGCCACGAGGGGCCGATCGCAGTCTGTCCTGTGGCGCCTCTGCTGAGCGCAGATGCCACTTCGGGACTACCATCTGCCCCCCGAGCAAGGACAGCCACCGTGTCGACGAACCGAAGACCGGCACTCCGGCGAACGTGCACCACGACCTGGACCGCGCTCAGAAGCTGGGCATGCACGGCGGCGGGCGCCAGCCCGGCGAGCGCGCCCAAAGCCTCAAAGCGGGCCACCACGTCGGCAGCCGTGTTGGCATGCAGGGTGCCGCATCCGCCCTCGTGCCCGGTGTTGAGCGCCGCCAGCATCTCGCGCACCTCAGCGCCGCGCACCTCACCGACCACAAGACGATCAGGTCGCATGCGCAATGACTGCCGCACCAACGAGGTGAGCCCGATCTCACCGCGACCCTCGACGTTGGCAGGGCGCGACTGCAGCCGGACGACGTGCGGGTGAACGATGGCGAGCTCGCGCACATCCTCAACGATGACGAGCCGCTCTCGGACATCGACCTCGCCGAGCAGGGCGCCCAACAGGGTGGTCTTGCCACTGCCGGTGCCGCCGCTGACCACAAACGAACAGCGTTGGCTCACCAGCGTCTGGAGGACCCGGAGCCAGCCAGCGCTGAACGTTCCCCACCGAGCAAGCTCGACGAGGCTCGGAGCCACCCGCCGCGGGACCCGCAAGCTGATGTGGGACCCCTCCACAGCAATGGGCGGGAGCACAGCATGCAGCCGAACGCCGCCCGGAAGCAGCCCGTCGACGTAGGGGCTGGTGTCATCGAGGCGTCGACCGGCAATCCCGGCCAGACGCACGGCCAGTCGGCGGACCGCGGCCTCATCGCCGACCTCACAGTCCGCACGGGCGAGTCCTTCCCCACGGTCCACCCACACGCCCGACCCCGCGTTGACAAGAACATCGGTGACCCGCGGATCGGCGAGCAACGGCTCCAGCGGGCCCGCGCCCAGCACTCGCGCGGCCAGCTCAGTGCGCGCACGGAGGACACCCATCTCCCCAAGAACAACGGCCTCGTCGTCGAGAACCTGCGCAACCAGAACCTGCGTTGGAGCCCTGCCCTGCCTGATCTGGGCCCACACCGTGGGTGACACGCTCATGAGGCCCGCTGCCGCGGGCTGACGACGAACTGCGCCAGGACCTTGTCGGCCACCGCGGCCAAAACGCTTCTGGATGAGCTTCCGGGCGGTATCCCGTGCAGCAGGTCGGTCGCCAGCGACGACTCCTCGCGGATCACGCCAAGCAGCGGCAGATCCAGCGCCCCAGCCACGGTGTCGGCGAAATGAGTGCCCTGGCCACCGGTACGCAGACAGAGCCATATGTCGGGAAAGGTCCGGGCGAGGTGCCCGGAGATCGCGCTGGCGCCGGCCAGGTCACCTATGCCCGACCCTGCGAGCAGCACCATCTCGTCAACTGGGGCTGCCAACGAACCGAACAGCTCGTGATCTGGTCGCGGGAGGTCCACCACGACCAGGTCCAGCGCGGACCTCAGCGCCCTCAGCACCTCGTCAACCGTCTCGACGCCCAGACGGACGTCACGCGCACGGTCGAACGAGAGCACACCCACGCCGTCCACGGACGGAAGTCGCCTCAGCAGCTCGGGACCGTCGATCCGGCCCCTGGCCCCGGCCAGGTCGGGCCAGCGCACGCCAGGCTCCTGTTCAATGCCCAATGTGACGTCGAGTCCCCCGCCCAGCCGGTCCCCGTCCACGCAGACCGGACGAAGGCCCGCTTGAGCGGCCCGGACCGCGATAGCCGCCGTGAGCACGGAGGCACCGACTCCGCCGGACCCGCCGACCACTCCGATGATGAGCGCCGTGTTCATGCGACAAAGGTGGTCCGACGGGAGGCGCCCGGCCAGAGCCTCCCGTCAACCTGTGGACGGCTGGCCCAGCATGGTGGGGCTTGTGGATGGACGACGCAGGCGGAGACAGGGACGGCCCCCGACGGGGGGACGTCGGGGGCCGTCGATGCACCAACCTCGGGGGGGAGGAACTGGTGCACCGCCACACTCAAACCCCTGAGGGGAGTGTGTACATACCATCATGAGCGATTCAGCCCATCCGCGCAAACAGCCGCACGGAGTCGCCAAAAACTGTGCGGTCGGCGTGGGGAAAAGCTGGTTCGCGCATGGAGATGGCACCCCGCGAACGGGGTGCCATCCGACCGTGAGCCTTGCGAGTTACCAAGCGTGAATCTACAAAGTCGCAGTGGGACAAGCCCGCCACGATCGGTCCATCAGTGGACTGCCCGCGCGTGGGTGCCCGTTCGTCTCACGGTGCCGTCGGACTCTCGCCCGTCGGCTACCTATGTTTCTACTCGCCTTTCGCCGCAAACGAAAGTCTTGACTTTTCAGACAATTCAGAGGCCGAAATCCGCCTCGAACCGATTCAGGTGAGGCGCCCGACGAGGACGGCGTCCGCGATACGACCGCCCTCCTGCGCCCCCGCCACCACGGCCTTGGCACAGTGCGTGATCCACAGCGCGACCCCCGCTGATGATCCCGAACCGTATGCCGCGAGCGCACCCAGATAGGCCGCGGCACCCCCAGCACCGTGGCCCAGCTCGGTGACTGCGACCCCTGTCGGGTCCAGCCCGCTGGCCTGGATGACAGCCCGCTCCATTGCCCGGGCGACAATTCCGTTACCGCGCACAAAGGGCCGGACGGTAGCGATCTCCCCATGCACCAACGCCGCCACCACGACCGCAGGAGCGTCCTTAGCGGCAAGCAAGAGCTGCGCGATCCCTGAAAGCCGCGCGGCGACAACGGTTTCGCCCGGGGCAGGACCAAGATCCGAGAACTCACTCGCGATCTCCCCGGCCTGCCTTGGACGTCCGACCTGCCACTCCGGCAGGAGGTGACCCGCGGCTGCCACATGGACCTGAGCCAAAGCCTGGGACGGAGCCGTGACGACCATCGCCAGTATGTGTTCGGTCTCCGCGGTCGCCTGCACGGCACCCTTGAGCGTGGCCTCAAGCGGGCCCAGCCGCTCGGGCCAGGCCGTGGCGCCACGCATGAGATCGCGCACGACATCCACGTCCATCTCGGCGCCGTCGAGCGCAGCACTCGCCCGGGCGCCCCTGACTCTCGACTCCGCGGCGGCTTCGGGGATCCGGCGGCGTAGGGCCTGATGCCACCTCAGCTTGGTACAGGCCTCCCGCGCAGCGTCGGTGGCTTCGGGCACGCCCGGCAATGCCGCCAGCTGGACGAGGGATTCGGCAATGGTGGACACACGTTGAGCCTAGAGTTCGCCACGTGCCCCGCGACACGGACCTGTCGACGTTGGTGATTGTCGTCTCGACGGCTATCGCCTTGATGGCTCTGGCCTGGGTCCTCGCACGAGCGGTGCGACGTCGCGGAGAGTTCGGCTCACCAGTCGACCGCGCAACCTACGACACGCTCCATACGGCGTCGCTGGCCTCGCAGCACCTCCACGAAGGGCTCACCCCCCAAGGGGCGTCCAAGGCCGCCAAGCATCTACGCGCCATGCTGGGCACCCAGGCAATCGCCCTGTGCGACAACGCTTCCACGCTGGCCTGGGACGGTACGGGAGCCCACCACCGGGAGCAGGTATGGCGGCACGCAAGTGAGGTGCTCGCCACCGGCCGCACCGTGGTCCTGGGTGCGAAGGACATCGCGTGCGGAGACCCGGACTGCCCCATCCGGACGTCGGTCTTGGCGCCGGTCATCTCCGATGAGCGAGTCGTGGCGGCGCTGGCGGCCTATGGATCGAACGCCTCTGCCGGGCTGGTCAGGGCGACCGAAGAGCTGGCCGCATGGGTGTCGACACAAGTGGAGCTGGCCGACCTGGGGCGCCAGAGGTCTCGTGCCATGGAGGCCGAGCTGCGAGCGCTGAGGGCCCAGATCAGCCCGCATTTCATCTACAACTCGCTGGCGGCCATTGCCTCCTTCGTCCGCACAGACCCCGACCGGGCCCGCGAGCTCCTCCTCGAGTTCGCCGACTTCACCCGCTACGCGTTCCGAAGCGGCGGAGCATTCACCACGCTGGCCGAGGAGCTGGGCAACATCGAGCACTACCTGGCGCTCGAGCAGGCCCGCTTCGGAGACCGGCTGCAGATCTCGCTGCTGGTGGCACCCGAGGTGCTGTCCGTCGCCGTTCCCTACCTGGCTATCCAGCCCCTGGTGGAGAACGCGGTCCGTCACGGCCTCGAGTCCAAGGAGGGCATCGGGCATGTCACCATCACGGCGACCGACGAGGGCGTCGAGGCCGAGATCGTGGTCGAGGACGACGGCGTGGGCACAGACCCCGAAGTGATGCGCCGGGTCCTGGCCGGGGATCAGGAGAGCGACAGCGTCGGCCTCGGCAACGTCGACGCTCGACTGCGCCAGGTCTACGGCGACGACTACGGCCTGGTGGTCGAGACCGCTCTCGGCGCAGGCACCCGGGTCAGCTTCCGCGTTCCCAAGTACGCGCCTGGCGTGCACCCCTCGTCGTAACCTGTAGCCCATGCCCGACACGTCCTCCTCCGACCCAGGCCCCGCTCAGGCCCAGCCGCCACGGGGACTGAACGCGCTGCTGGTCGACGACGAGGCACCCGCGCTGTCCGAGCTTGCCTTCCTGTTGCGTCAGGACCCCCGGATCGGTGAGATCCGCACGGCGACGAGCGGAGCGGATGCGCTGCGGGCGCTGGACGCCCACCCGGTTGATGTCGTGTTCTGCGATATCAAGATGCCGGGTCTGGACGGGATGGAGTTCGCGCGCGTGCTGGCCCGGTTTGCGGAGCGACCGCAGGTCGTCTTTGTCACCGCCTACGACGAGCATGCTGTCGATGCGTTCGAGGTTCGCGCCACGGACTACGTGATGAAGCCGGTCCGCGCCGACCGCCTGTCCGAAGCGGTACGCCGGGTGGTGGCTGCCCGCATCCTCAACAACACCACCGGAGGGCTGGCGCCGGGAAACCAGTCAAGTGCCGGTCCCGACGCCTCCGACGAGACGATCCCGATCGAGCTCGGTGGTGTTACCACGTTCATCCAACGGTCACAGGTGCTCTACGCCCAGGCACACGGCGACTACGCACGACTGCACACGGCGACCGGTTCCCATCTCGTACGTATCTCCCTGACCACCCTCGAAGAACGTTGGGGTACCGCCGGATTCGTCCGAATCCACCGCAGCACCCTGGTCTCGCTCCCGCAGGTGACCGAGGTGCACATGGACCGCGGCCGCTGTTCGGTCCGACTCGAGGACGTCGAGCTCCAGGTGAGTCGACGACATACGCGTGACCTGCGCGAACGACTGTTGCGCTCAGACAAGGTCAGGGACACCTGATGCCGAACCCCGGAGACCTGGACCCATCCAAACGGGTCCGCATCACCTCGCCACGACGCGGTGCGGCCCGGCGCGGCCCGATTCGGCCCGCCACCACCGAGATCGACGAACAGACTGGTCTCGGCAAGGTCTACATCGCCGCCCTGCTGCGAGCGCAGCTACGGCTGACGGTGTCCGTGCTCGTGGCCGTCGCCGCCGGCCTCGGGATTCTGCCGCTGTTGTTTCTTGCGGTCCCAGCCACCCACGAGCTCCGCGTGTGGCTTGTTCCCCTTCCCTGGATCATTCTGGGCGTGCTTGTCTATCCGGTGGTCACGCTTGCAGCCCTGTACTACGTCCGGCATGCCGAGGCCATTGAGCGCGATTTTGCCGACCTCGTAGACCGCCGATGAGTGCGCCGTGAACGCCGGTTTCGGCATCTCGGCGGTCACCCTCGTCTGCATCGTCACCCTCGGCATCGGAGCATTCGGCCTACGGCTGTCCCGAACCACCAGCGACTTCTACGTCGCAAGTCGTGTCGTCAGTCCGGGGTGGAACGCCTCTGCTATCGGCGGCGAGTACTTGTCCGCGGCCTCGTTTCTCGGGATCGCCGGCCTCGTCTACACGCTGGGCGCCGACATGCTCTGGTTCCCGGTGGGCTACACCGTGGGCTACCTCGTGCTCCTGGTTCTGGTGGCGGCCCCTCTGCGTCGGTCCGGCGCCTACACCCTCCCCGACTTCGCCGAGGACCGCCTGGAGAGTGTCCCGGTCCGCCGACTCTGCTCGCTGCTCGTCATCGGCATCGGCTGGCTGTATCTGCTGCCACAGTTCAAGGGGGCCGGTCTCGCCCTCAGCACGGTCACCGGTGCACCCAGCTGGGTCGGCGGCCTCATCGTCGCGGTCGTGGTCATGGCCAATGTGGTTGCAGGCGGCATGCGCTCCATCACCCTGGTCCAGGCCGTGCAGTACTGGCTCAAGCTCACCGCCATCAGCATCCCCGTGTTTGTCCTGCTCTGGCTCTGGCTGCGCCACGGAGCGCCGCAGCCCCACGTTGCGACGACCCAGCCGGGGCAGGAGTGGACTCGGCCACTGAGCGGGTTCGGCGGTCGCGACCACCCGGTCTACGCCACGTACAGCATGCTTCTGGCACTCTGCTTCGGCACCATGGGTCTGCCCCACGTCCTCGTCCGGTTCTACACCAACCCCGATGGCCGGGCGGCGCGGCGAACCACGTTGGTCGTGATCGGGCTGCTCGGGCTCTTCTATCTGTTCACGCCCGTCTACGGGGTCTTGGGAAGGGTCTATCTCCCGACCCTTCCGCAGGGCGCTCAGGCCGACTCGGTGGTGCTGCTGCTGCCGACGGCGATCAGCCCCGGGCTGCTCGGCGAGCTGCTCTCAGCACTGCTTGCGGGAGGCGCCTTCGCGGCCTTTCTCTCGACCGCCTCAGGGTTGACGATCTCTGTCGCCGGGGTTCTCGACCAGGATCTCCTTCGTCCACGGTTCAGCGCCCGGACAGGCGGCGATTCCGTTGCCGTGCAAGGGTTTCGGATAGCCGCGGTCGCCGCTGTTCTGATCCCATACGCCTTCTCGCTGCTGTCAGTCGGTGTCGGCCTGGCCGACACCGTCGGCTTGGCCTTCGCCGTCGCTGCGTCCACGTTCTGCCCCTTGTTGGTGCTCGGGGTCTGGTGGCGGGGCTTGTCGACGACGGGCGCTGCGGCGGGGCTGGTTACCGGTGGCGTGCTTGCGATGTCAGCGGTTCTGGTCACGATGGTCGGGGGCGTCCATCGCGGATGGTCCGGCGCACTCCTGGCGCAGCCGGCAGCGTGGACCATGCCCATCGCGTTCATCGTCACGGTGGTGGTGTCTTTGAACACGCGTTCGCGGATCCCCAAGGGCACCGCCCGCACCATGGTCCGCCTGCATGCCCCCGAGGCCGTCAGCGCCGCCCTCCGCGAACACACCCCCTTGAGTCACTGAGTCACCGAGTCACCGAGCCAATGGTGTCGCCGAAGCCGCCGCCAACTCGACCAGCTCAACCGTTCAGCGCCGCATACTGACCGCTGAGCGCGACCGCTACAGCCACACATCGAGCCGGGTGCCCGGTGGACGCTTCGCGCGGCGCAGGGGCTGACGGCGGACGACTCACAGTCCATACCGTGGGAGTTCCCCCGGGCGGCGTACGCCCTCGCGAAAGGACCGTCATGGCACAGGTTTTGACCCCAACAACAACTCCCCAGACAGGGTCGGCGCCGTCGTTCGGTGCCCACCTCGCGGACCCCGGACCGCTCGGACTCGCGGGGTTCGCCCTCACCACCTTCATGCTCAGCTCGTTCAACTCCGGGCTGGCGCCCAAGTCCGCCGAGGTAGTCGTCCTCGGCGTGGCACTCTTCTATGGCGGCATCGCCCAACTGTGTGCAGGGATGTGGGAGTTCGCCAAGGGCAACACGTTTGGCGCGCTCGCGTTCAGCTCCTATGGCGCGTTCTGGATGGCGTTCTGGTACCTCGTCTCGAACGGCAAGAACCTGCCCACGACGGGGACGGACGCAGCGCAGGGCATCGGTGTGTTCCTGCTGGCCTGGACGATCTTCACGCTGTACATGACCATCGTCGCGTCGCGAATCTCCGGATTCCTGTTCGCACTCTTTGCCATACTGCTGGTCACCTTCGCGTTTCTCACCATGGGCGAGTTCGCCGGCTCCTCAGCCATGACCCACATCGGCGGCTACCTGGGGTTGATCACCGCCTTGGTTGCCTGGTACGGATCTTTCGCCGGCGTCTTCAACGCCACCGAAAAGCGCGTCGTCATGCCGACCTGGCCCCGGTGACGCTGAGCAAGACAGGGAGCGCCCGACACCTCGGGT
>JBDTMW010000076.1:0-9070 GCA_039934065.1 Actinomycetota bacterium
GAACCTGAAGCCGGGGACCAATATCAGAGATCCGCTTGACTTCCACGTATGACACGCGTGTAATTCCATTGTTGTCATCCAACGGGAGCATCGGGCAGGATCACCGCGGCGAAGAGCTCATCCCAGCAGTTTGAGAAGGCTGAGAAAGCTGTTTCTCGAGGGTCGTGTTCGGGGTTTCCCGCCACGTTCGACGAACACTACAACTGGCGATTGCTGGGTCGAGGAGGGGCCGTGCTAGAGCTTCAGCTGATCACGAATTCGGAGTTTGTCGACGCCGCCGATGATGAAGGCGAGCTGTCGTGGCAGGAGCGCGCATTGTGCGCTCAGACCGACCCCGAGGCGTTCTTCCCCGAGAAGGGCGGCTCCACCCGCGAGGCCAAGAAAGTCTGCGTGGGCTGTGATGTCCGGGGCCAGTGCCTCGACTACGCGCTCGCCCACGATGAGCGGTTCGGCATCTGGGGTGGGCTCTCCGAACGTGAACGTCGCAAGCTCAAGAAGCATGCGGTCTAGTCGCCTCCGCGACGCTGCTAGCCCGTCCCCCATCTGATGACCCTCGCCCCGCCCCTTCCGGCAACCGGTCGAGAGTCGTCCGCCGATGAACAGCTGCTCCCCGGCGAGCCCGACGTGGTGCGTTCGGCTGCGGGGCCGGTTACTGTCACCGCGGTGCTCGTGGTCCACGACGGGGCGGTCTGGCTGAAAGAGTGCCTGGACGCCCTGGCGCTGCAGACCCGCCCCCCCGATCGGCTGGTCATCGTCGACGCCGGTTCCATCGACGAGAGCCGCGCGATCGCCGCGTCGCACCACGGGGTGCGCGATGCCATCGGCGAGGTCCTGACGATATCCGCACCTCGCGATGAGACTTTCGGCGCTGCCGTGGGCCGGGTGGTCGACCAGCTGAGGGGCGTGGCCAGCTGGTCACTGGGGGCAGACGTTGATGAGCCCGGTCCTGGCGAGTGGCTCTGGCTGCTGCACGACGACAGCGCGGCCGATACCGATACTTTGGCTCACCTTCTCGACGCGGCCCGGCGGTCGCCCTCTGTCGGAGTCGCCGGCCCCAAGCTCACCACGTGGGATGACACGTCGCGCCTTCTCCAGGTGGGGCAGCAGATCACCCGCCGGGGCAGCCGCGCGGGCGGTCCCGCGGTGGGCGAGCCCGATCAGGGCCAGCACGACCACCGCAGCGACGTTCTCAGCGTCAGCACCTCGGGGATGCTCGTCCGGCGCGACGTCTTTGATGCTCTCGGGGGTTTCGACCCCGGGCTGGGGCAGTTCGGCGATGGCCTCGACCTGTGCTGGCGAGCGCACCTGGCCGGTCACCGGGTCGTGGTGGTGCCCCGAGCGCGGATGCGCGAAGCGGCCGCCTCGGCCGCCGGTCAACGTTCGCCGCACCTGTCGGCTGACGCCGCCCGGCGTCGCGACCGCAGCTCCGGCCGTCAGGTTGCCCTTGCCAGATGCTCCCCCTTTGCCGTGCCCCTGCTTGCGCTCTGGATCGCCTCGGCCAGCCTCGCCTCGGCCGTGGTTCTGCTGGTGGCCAAACGGCCCCGCAGTGCCTGGGATGAGCTGGGCGACCTCGGGTCGTTGATGAGGCCATGGCGTCCGATCGCTGCGCGCTGGCGCGCACGTGGCATCCGCCGGATCCGACGTCGCGACCTGCGCGGGATGTTCGTCTCGCCACGGGACGGCTTCCGCCATGCCCTCGAGTCGTTTCATGACGCAGTGGACCTCGGGTCCGCGCCCTCGTCCGATGAACTTGTTGGCATCGCCCAGGCTCTGGAGTCCGGACCGGTCTCTGATGACAGTGAGTCTCTCGAGAGGCTGACGCCGGGGTTGACGACCCGGATCGTGCGCCATCCCGGCTTCCTGGCGGTCCTGGCCGGCGGCCTGCTGTCGGTCGCGACGTGGCGATCGCTGTTCTGGACGGTCTTCTCCACCAGTGGCGACGGTGTCGCGGGCGGCGAGCTTCTCCCCGTGACAGCCGGCGCCTCCGGGCTCTGGCACGCCTGGCTCGACGGATGGCATGGGGCGGGTCTGGGCAACGCCCTGGAGCCGGCTCCCTATCTGCCGGTCCTGTCGGGGGCGGCCTGGGTTCTCGAGCACCTTCCGTTCATCGACGCCCCCTCCGACTCGGTCGGCGTCGCGGTCGGCTGGCTGCTGGCAGGCGCCATCCCGCTGTCCGCCTGGACGGCCTACCTCGCAGCTCGGGTCGTGGCGCGAGCTCCCTGGCCGCGCGCGTGGGCGGCGCTGGCCTGGGCATCGCTCAGCACCCTGACCACAGCCCAGGCCAGCGGACGCCTCGGCGCCGTTGTCGCCCATATCCTGCTGCCCCTGGTCGTGGCCGGATTCGCCTGTGCCGCAAGACGATCTACCCGCATCTCGCTGACGTTCGGCACCGCACTCGCCGTGGCGCTGATCGGCGCCTTCAACCCTGCGCTGGCCGTGATGGCTGCTGTCGTCGCCCTCGCGCTGGTCGTCTTCGGGCGCGGGGCAACCCGTCTTCATGCGCTGGTTCTTCTGCTGGTGCCGGCGGGGTTGATGGGACCGTGGATCCTGCGCCTGGTCGACAACCCGCTCCTGCTCCTGGGCGGGCCCGGCCTGACCCGCTGGTATGGCGAGACCTCCGCGCCGTGGCAGCTCGCGCTGCTGCACCCTGGTGGCCCAGGCTCCTACCCCGTGCTGCTGTCGGCGCCGATCCTGCTGGCCGGGGTCGTCGCAATGATGCGGCGCGGCACGGCGTCGCGGGCGATGACGATGCTCGCCCTGCTCACGGTGGGAGGGCTGTCCCTGGGCCTGGCGTCGCCGCATCTCGTCAGCGCCTTTGTCCCACAGGGTCTGGTCGGTGCGGGGGGCCCGATCACAGTGTGGTCCGGCACGGGGCTCGACGCTGCGGCTCTGGCGCTGATCGCGGCCGCGGTTCTCGGGTTCGACGGGCTCTCGGCCCGGCTGTCACGCTCCGGGTTCGGCTGGCGCCAGATCCTGGTGACCCCTGTTGTCGTCGCAGCTGTTCTGGGCGTCGTGGGCAGCGTCGCAATGGCCGGCTGGATCGGCGTCGGCCACACGATGCACACGACCGTGCCCACCCTGCCTGCCGTTGCCGCAGATCAGGCCACCGGACCGATGGGCAGCCGTCTCCTGGTCCTGACCAGCGAGGAGGGCACCATCGGCTATCGGCTGGTCGGCAGCGAGCCCGGCGCGGTTGTCCGCGACCTGCCAGGCCCCGCCGTTGAACCGGATCCGCTGCTGGCCGCGGCGGTCAGCAGCGCGGTCGAAGAAGGCAATGTGAGCTCGGTCAACGCTGCCCGAGACCGGCTCGCGGCCCTTGGCGTCGGGTTCATCGCCTTCCCCGGCTCAGCGACCGAGCCGCTGGTGCGACACCTTGACGCAACCGCGGGGATGACCAGGCTCAGCGACAGCAAGGGGTCCGTGCTGTGGCGAGTCCTGCCGCCGGGCGACGGGACGAGCTCGTCGCGGCTCAGGATCGAGAACGCCAAAGGCAAGCTCCTCCAGTCAGTTCCGGTGACCGGGGACCATGGTCGAACCAACGTGAGGGTCGGTGCGGCCACCACCGGCTCGGCTGGTTCGGCCGCTCTCGTGCGTCGGCTGGTCGTTGCGGAGCCGGCAGCGTGGGCAGAGAGCGCGCAGGTGACGTTCGCCGGTCGCGAGCTTGCCGCGGTCGCCCGAGGCGAGCAGCCGACATACGACCTGCCGTCCAGCGCTGGGCAGCTCACCATCACCCTGGCACCGACCCAACAGTGGTGGCGCTGGGGGCAGCTGGGCCTTCTGCTGGTCGTGGTGTTCCTGGCGGCGCCGTTCGGCTCGTCACGACGGAAGAGGACCTCATGAGGGGCGTACTGCGCTCGCTCGCCGTCGCGGCCGCCGGCACCGGGCTGGTCGTCGGGGCCGCGAACCTTGCCGGCCCCATGTTCCTGGCGCAAAGGACTCCTCAGGGTCCGGCAGCGTCCGCGAGCGCCCGGCTGGTCACCCAGGCACAGGCGATCTGTCCCGGATCTGAGGCGCTCGGTGTGGCGGGCCTGAAGGACTCACGCGTGCAGGTCACCTCGGTCACCGCCGTGGCCGCCCCTGCGGAGGCGCTCCCGAAAGGTCTTGCTGCCGCGCAGACTGCCGGATCTCTCACGATCGGCGGCCTCCCTTCCGGCGGGACCTGGGCCGCGCCGGTGACCGAGCGCGGCCAGACCATCTCGGGTCAGATATCGGCAGCCCAGTCCGCGTTGGTCACAGGCGCGGGCGCGATGGCACCCGGAATCGTTGCCACGCAACGCTCCCGGGTGACGTCCGGCGACGACAGGGGGCTGGTCACATCCGCCTGTATGCCGGCGGCGGCGTCCTCATGGCTCATCGCCGGAGGACCTGAGCCGGGTCGGCGGGAACGTCTGGTCCTGACCAATCCCGGGCCGAACGCGGTGACGGTCGATGTCGTCGTCCTCGGCGCCAAGGGGCCGGTCCAGTCGCCCAACGGTCATGGCCTGGTTGTCGGCCCCTACTCGCGGACGGTCATCCTGCTCAATGTCATCGCCGGATCCGAGCCGTCGCCGGTGGTTCACGTCAGCGTCCAGGGGGGCGAGGTTGCCGCGGTCCTGAACGACACCTGGCTCGACGGGGTCGTCCCCCGTGGTGGCGACGACGCCGTCCCGGTGGCGGCGCCGGCTCGCGAGCAGGTCATCGCCGGGGTTGCCATCGAGGGCCGCGCCACCTTGCGGATTGCCGTGCCGGGGGACAACGAGGCCGTCGTCGAGTCGCGCGTGCTCACTCCCAGCGGTCCCAAAGCGTTGCCTGCCAACGGTGTGACGCGCGTGGCGGCTCACAGCACCATGGACATAGATCTCAGCGCGTTGCCGCTCGATGCCTATGCCGTCCAGGTTCGCGCCGACGTGCCGGTGGTTGCCGCAGCGATGGTCGATCGCAGACTGGCCCCCGGCGCCACCTCCGATCTGGCCTGGGCCGCGGCATCTGCACCGATCACGACTATGGCGGGGATGGCTCTGCCCGGGCCTGACGTCTCCGGGACCTTCGCGCGGCTTGACCTTGCCGCGACGTACAACCCTGCGTCGGTCTTGGTGACGACGGTGGACGTCAACGGTCAGGTCAAGACCCAAGAGGTTGCCGTCGGGGCAGACTCGGTGTCCTCGCTGGCGTTGGACGGCGCGACCTCGGTGTGGGTCACCCCTCGATCCGGTGTCGTCCGGGCCGCCGTCCTGACCGGCCTCAAGGATGTGACCGGCGTGCTCTTGAGCGTGACACCGCTGACGGACCTCACGCTGACCTCCATGTCTATGAGGCTGCGCGCGCTGGGCGACTGACCCAGGCTCGAGCCAGGGCGAGAACGTCGAGTCGCCCCCGGCGAGATGTCTAGTCGCCGTCGGGGTCGTAGCCCGTGTCGAGCTCGCGCGGGTCGACACCCAGGAGCGAAGCCACCTGCTCGACCACGACGTCGTTGATCAGGGATGCGAGCTCGCGGGCGTCGGTGACCCGGGTCTCGACCGGTCGTCGATAGACCACGATGCGAGCCGGCATCTTGCCCTGTGCGGCGAACAACCGGCCGAGGGGCACGTCTGAGGACTCCCACGGCGCGGGATCGCTGGGCGGCACGTCCTCAACCGCGAACTCGGCGTCACCCAACGGCTTGCCGACTCGATGCTCGATGCGGGCGGCAGCGTCGAGCACGAGCTCGTCGAACTGCTCGGATCGCGACGCCATCGCGGGCACCGGTGGCCAGGCCATCGGGCCCCGCAGACCCCTGCCGTGGCGATCCCGGCGAGGGGGTGACGAGGCGCTCGCGGCGGTCATGCGGCAACCCTACGGCGTGGTGCCTGCGGGACGTCGTTGCCGGGGAATACAGTCCATTCGTGAGTCTGTCGCGCCAGTGTTCGCGCACCGCCTGTTCCGGCGGTGCCATCGCGACGTTGACCTACATCTACTCCGACCAGACCGCAGTCCTGGGGCCGCTCGCGACCTATGCGGAGCCCCACACCTACGACCTGTGCGCCATCCACGCCGAGGGCCTGACCGTGCCACGAGGCTGGGACGCCATCCGCCTCGCGACGGAGTTCGTGGACCCCGGTCCCACCCAGGACGACCTGTTGGCGCTGGCCGATGCGGTGCGTGAGGCCGGCCGCCCACGACAGGTGGCTGGTGCGCCGGCAGGTATGGCCTCCGAGGCCGAGTTGCACGGCACCATCGAGACCGGTCGGCGCGGCCACCTGAGGATCCTGCGCGATCGTTAGGCTCGGGCCTGTGAGCGAACACAGACTGTCCGAGTTCATCAAGGCGTATGACGTGCGCGGCCTGGTGCCGCAACAGCTGAACGAGGCAGTCGCCTTCGCGATCGGGTCGGCCTTCGCGCAGGTCGTGGCACTGCCCGATGGCGCCGCGTCGATCGTGATCGGGCACGACATGAGGGCGTCCTCTCCTGACCTTTCGCGGGCTTTCGCATCGGGGGCTGCCGCTCACGGCCTGGACGTCACGCTGATCGGGTTGTGCTCCACCGACGGCCTGTACTACGCGAGCGGCGCCCTCAACGTCCCCGGCGCGATGTTCACCGCCAGCCACAACCCCGCGCAGTACAACGGCATCAAGCTCTGCCGTTCGGGCGCGCGCCCGGTCGGCCAGGACACCGGACTCGCCGAGATCACCGTGCTGGCGCAGTCGATGCTCGACTCCGGTGAAGCGACAAGCAGTCCTGCGGCCCCTGCCGGGACCATCAGTGAACGCGACCTCCTGGCGGACTACGCACAGTTCCTGCGGGGGCTGGTCGACCTCCGGGCGAACCGGCCGCTGACCGTCGTCGTCGATGCGGGCAACGGCATGGGCGGTCACACCGTGCCCGCCGTGCTGGGCACGGGCAGTGGGCTGGAGGGGCTGCCGCTGACCGTCATACCGCTGTACTTCGAGCTGGACGGGACCTTCCCCAACCACGAGGCCAATCCGCTGGATCCCAAGAACCTGGTCGATCTTCAGGCAGCGGTCGTCGCGCATGGGGCTGATCTCGGGGTGGCGTTCGACGGTGACGCGGATCGCTGTTTCGTGGTTGACGAGCGGGGCGAGCCGGTCAGCCCGTCGACGATCACGGCGCTGGTCGCGACCCGTGAGATCGCCAAGGAGCGCGCAGCCGGGCGGGACGCGACGATCGTCTACAACGTGATCACGTCCGCGGGGGTGCCGGAGATCATCGCCGAGGCCGGTGCGACTGCCGTCCGGACGCGGGTCGGGCATTCGTTCATCAAGGGCGAGATGGCCCGCGTTCAGGCGGTTTTCGGTGGCGAGCACTCGGCCCACTACTACTTTCGTGACTTCTGGTTCGCCGACACCGGGATGCTGGCCGCGATGCATGTCCTGGCTGCGTTGGGCGAGCAGCCGCGGCCGCTCTCAGAGCTGGTCGCGAAGTACAGCAGGTACCGCGCGTCCGGTGAGATCAACTCGACCGTTGCCGATGCCTCGCTCGCCACCGCGAACGTGCGAGCCTGGGCGAAGCAGTGGGCGCAGTCACAGGGCCAGGCCGTTGAGTTCGACGAGCTGGACGGCATGACGGTGACTCATCGAGGGACACCGATGTGGTGGTTCAACCTGCGGGCCAGCAACACCGAGCCGCTCTTGCGACTCAACGTCGAGGCGGCGGATGAGGCGACGATGGCGCAAGTGCGCGATGATGTCTTGTCGATCGTGCGAGGAGAGAGGCCCTGATGATCGAGCCGTGGCTGCGAGAGATCCTGCGATGCCCGAAGTGCAGGTCGACGCTCGTCGATGGCTCCGGCCCGAGCGGCCCAGAGCTGCGCTGTACGAACGAGAGCTGTCGTCTGGCCTATCGCGTGGATGATGGCATCCCGGTGCTCCTGATCGACGAATCCCGTTCGCTCGCAGACTGATTCGGCGATCAGGTCATGGCTCCCTTTCTCGACGAAGCACTCCTGAACAACCCTGAGCAGATTGCTGAGCGCGATACTCGAGACACGCTTGTGGCGTTGGCGACGGCTGGAGCTCAGGTGCGTCAGGCCATCACATTGTCACGTGAGGCCGGGATCGAACGCGTGGCCGGTGGTGACCGTCCGCGTTCCGTTCTGGTCGCGTCGCTGGGTGGCTCCGCCGTCGTGGCCGACGTGCTGGAGCTGTTGGCCGAGCCCGGATCGCCGGTGCCGGTGACCGTCCGACGAAACCTGCCGCTGCCGGGCTGGATCGGGCCGCTGGATCTTGTGGTGGCGGTGTCACTTTCGGGACGGGCCCCGGGGCCACTGGCCGTCGCGGCCGAGGCCGCGCGGCGCGGTGCCTCGTTGCTGACCGTGGGTGCTGACGACTCCCCGCTGGCAGAGGTCTGCGCCAGGGCCAGGGGAGTGCACATCGCCGTGGCGCGTGGCGTGACGTCGTCGCGAGCAGCGTTGTGGTCGCTCCTCACGCCGGTCGTCCTGGCTGGACACGAGCTGGGGCTGCTGGAGGCGGAGGAGTCCGTCCTCTTCGACGTCGCGGATCGGCTCGATCTGCATGCCGAGGCCTGTCGACCGCGGTCGGAGTCGTTCGTCAACCCCGCCAAGATCCTGGCGATTCAGCTGGCCGAGACGATCCCCGTCGTTCTGGGTGACGGCCCGCTCAACGGTGTGGCGGCGTCGCGGGCAGCCTCGATGTTGTCGCGAACGGCGCGAATCCCGGCCACTTTCGGCGAGCTGCCCGACGCCGCGTCACAGATCGTTGCCAGCTTTGACGGCCCGTTCACCGCCGGTGGCGGTCGTGGGGCTGGGGCCAGGGAGTCGGCGCCGGATATCTTCGCGGATCCGTTCCTGGACGGGCCGGCTCAGCCACGGCTCGGTCTGCTCATGCTGCGCGACGCGCCACCGACCACGCCGAGCCGTGAGTGGGATGAAGCCGAGGCGCTCACCGACGCCGTGCTGCAGACGGCCCATGACGCCGGGGTCCGGGTCTCGACGGTGTTGGCTGAGCCTGGCCACCCGTTGGTGCGGCTCGCTGGTCAGATCGCCCAGACAGACTTCGCCGCGACCTATCTGGCGATCGGCCTCGGCCTCGATCCTGCTGTGTCCCGTCACGTCGCCGAGCTGCGGGACCGCACCCG